>USHR01000052.1 GCA_900554495.1 uncultured Collinsella sp. | reverse complement strand
GAACTTCTGACCTCTTCCGTGTCAGGGAAGCGCTCTCCCCCTGAGCTAAACGCCCAAATGGAGCGGACAACGGGGCTCGAACCCGCGACCCCAACCTTGGCAAGGTTGTGCTCTACCAACTGAGCCATGTCCGCTTGCGGGTTATTAATTTACGCGAGTTGTCCTAAAGACGCAAGTACTTTTTTCAAAAAAGTTGCCCAAAGCAAGTTCATGCAGGTAAATAACGCCAAGTCAAGGCGCTATGCGCACGATTCCAATGCCGAGCTAAACAGCTTCACCATCCGAACGCGTGTGCCAGCGCCATCCGTGCGACGGGCAACCTCCACGTTATCGACGAGCATGCGCATAAGCTTGATACCGCGTCCGCGTTCCTCGGATGCCACCGGCTCGCTCGCCCCATCGATAGAATAGCCAGCGCCCCGATCAAGCACCTCGAGCACAACACGGTCCCCATAGGCCTGAACCGTCAGGATGCAGCCAACACCGCCCGCATGGTCATATGCGTTACCCAATGCCTCCCCCAACGCCAATGCGACGTCATAGCGCTCATCACGCCTCAGGGGAAGCGATTCGAGGAGCTCGGCCACACGGTGCCGATAATACGGGAGATTCTCGATGCCTCGCTGCACTTCGACGCTCTTGCTCCATCGCGGCAACTCCCCCACCGGAATGGCGGGAATCGACTCCCGCGCCGGGCCCGCGACATGCAGGATGTCGACAAGTCGGGCAATTTCCAAAAAGCGAACGACCCCATCGGAGGCGTTAACGAGCGAAAGCAGTCCCTCATGCCTCATAAGCTCTCTAGCACGTGTAAGCAAAAACGCCAAACCCGTCGAGTCGATAAAGCCCACGGCCTGGCAATTGATGACAACACGACGCACGCCCCGGTCGATCAAATTATCCAACCGTCGGCGCAGTGCGGGCACCGAGGCGATGTCGATATCGCCCGGTGGCGTCAAAACCGCTATGTCATTCCACTCATTCATACGACCATGGTTCCCCAAAAGAGCTCGCTCGATGCACACGTATCTGCAACCGCGCAGATTTCGCCCGTCAGGCGTCGTGACCTACGATCGACCCCGTAAAAACTCAAGGGAGACCAGCGCGATGTCATCGTCCAGCACCGACTCGGTAAAGCGATCAAGCTCGCCCAAGACCTTACCGCAGATTCCCGATACGCCCTCACCCGAGACAGAGAGCAGAAGGTCACGAAGGCGCTGCTCGCCAAAGAAAGCACCCGAGCGATCACGTGCTTCGATTGTTCCGTCGGTATACATAAATAGCATGTCACCAGGAGCGAATGTAAACACGCCCGTCTCGTAGACCATGCTCTCAAAGGCACCGATCACGCCCGATTGGCACCCAAGGAGCTCCACTTCTCCCCCGCAGGTCTCGCCGCCGCCACGCGGCGTCGACGACGGCCTAATGACCATAGTGGGAGGATGTCCCGCAGAGCAATAAGTAGCGCGGCCCGCTTTAAGATCGATCTTGGCGATAAACGCCGTCACAAACGTCTCGACCCTCGAAAAGCCCATGAGCATGCTATTGAGCGAGCGTGCCACACGGGCAGGCCCTGCACCCTCCCAGGCATAGGCCGTCAGCGCCGTCTTGACGAGTGCCGACATCGACGCCGCCTCAATCCCCTTGCCGGACACATCGCCCAAAATCATTACGGCACAATCGTCGGGAAGACGGACAAGCGTATAGAAGTCGCCGCCGACCAACGCAGAATTCGTTGCCGATAGGTATACCGAATCGGTTGCAATGCCCGGAACGTCACCAAGCGAATTTCTCATGCCAATCTGAAGCGTCTGAGCGATATGACGCTCTTCGCGCTTTTGAGACTCGCCTTCATAGATCAGCTCAAAGTCATGCGCCAGATGCACCAGGTAGTCGTATTCAAGGTCGTCAATTGGTTCTTGGCTGCCATCGCGGAGCAGCAAAGCGCGCCTCGTCGGCCCCTTGGCGATATCAGCGGGAACGATCGCATCGTTGTTCCGCCGACCGCCGCCCTCCGAGCGAACGCGTCCCGCCTCGAAGCCGGAATCGACATAGAGGCCCTGGCACGGCAGGCCATGAGCCCTCAACCATCCGCCCATAGGCATGGATTCGTCGACGCGGGTCAAGCGCACATGCTTAAGATCATCAGCACTCGCACCGCCCAGCACCGACGGCTCAAAACCATCGGAAGCGACCCCCAAACGCGCAGCTGGTGCGGTGGTGGAAAAGAAGAGCGACTCCGGATCGCCCGGCAACGGCACACGACTGCCGCCCTCAAAATCGATGACATAGGTTTCGAGGCCCGCATCATACTCCACGGGGCAGAAATGACAATTGAGCACCGTGCAGATTTCCGTCGACACCGCTCGCGAGGCGGCAACGGGATCATCGAGATAGGTAAACAGTTCGTCGCGCAGCAAATTGAGTGAGCGGCCGAGCTCCGCCGTGCGGCGCGAACGTAAGCTCGACGCCATGCCGACCAGCTGAATAGACAGGTAATCGCAGATGACCTCGAGCACGTTCACGTCATAGGCAAGTGGCGCCTGGGGGCGTTTCCAGCCAACTTCCAACACGCCAAGGACCTGCGTGCCGTAAAACACAGGAAGACAGATCTCGCTGCGATACGGGGGCATATCCTGCACGCGCAGCAAGTGCTTGGAACGATTGTCCAAATCCATGAACATACCCGAAGCAACCCGGTCGCCCTCAAGGTCCTGCTGGATCGACAGGCGACAGGCACGCGACTCGCGAAGTACGTAGGTCGGAATGCCCGCGCCGTACGGCATAAACTCGGGCAGATAGCTGTCCTCAAGCTCCTTAGAAACACCGCGGAGCTTAAAGCCGCCGCTCTCGGAAAAATAGATAGCCGCACCGGAGGCATCGAGCGTTCCAACGAGCTGATTCAAAACGGTATCGAGCAAGCTGGGGAGCTCATCGGAGCCCACGGTACTCATAATGACTGAAAGGGTACCCGAAAGGCGTTTATTCGCCACCCTAAGCTCCGATAGCGCACGTTTGAGCTGACGATCGTGGGAATACTGCTCTTCGATGCTGTGAAGCGCCACCAGGACACGCGGTGCACGACGTCCAAAGATACGCGGAGGCGTAACGGAACCCGCGCGAACCAAGACGGGAATAAAAGACCCGTCGCTCAGCTTGAGCATCAGCTCGCTCTCGGAGCCATCGGTCTCAAACGGCAGGCGATGTTCGGTCGCGCGCTCAAAGGCAGACGAGTACAGAACGTCTTTGACATCACCGCTGATGACGTCAGCGCGTTCCTCGCACATCAGGTCGAGCAAACGATTATTCACATGCAGAATGGTTCCGTCGAGCTCACAGATGATGACAGCATCGCTCGTGATCTCGACCAGTTGGGCAACGTCTGCCCACTCGTTGCGCTCAAGCGTTTCCATCGTGGACCTCACCGTCTATCGGTAACAAAAAAGCCTCCGAAGAGGCTTCTGAAATGCGATGGTGTCGGAGGCGGGACTTGAACCCGCATGACCAAAAAGCGGTCACTAGCACCTCAAGCTAGCGCGTCTGCCAATTCCGCCACTCCGACATGCTATGCTGTTGATTCGCAGTTCGTTTTGTTGGACCCGCGCGTTCAACGAGGAAGATAATAACCTATGATTCGAGAACTGTGCAAGCACTTTTTTGAAAAAAGTTTACGAATTTGTAAATGCGCTGGTAAATCGATATGTCCGGCCCCGTATCGGTGTTGCCTCCCAGCGCGTCCTCGGGCATGAGCGATATTTTGCTACGCACTTCATGCTGCAAAATATCGCTCCCCCTGCGGAATGCGCCGGGAGGCACCACCGATACGGGGCCTGCAAATACGTACTTCAGGCACAGTTCTCAAACATGTTCTGGGGGCTGATGCAAATTTGGTGGCTCGGCTTTGCCGAGCCCTTATATAAGGAGGCCGGAGCTAAAGCTCCGGCCTCGCTATCTTTCCCATTAGATTAAGTGAGCGATCAAGGAATCGCGCTCCCCCTGCCGAGTTACCGCAGGGCCCGCCCTGTTGTTACTTTTCAGAACATCCCGCAGGACGGAGGAAGCCCCGCAGCGCGCAGCGCGCAGCGGGGCTTCCGACATGTCCGAGGACGTTCTGAAAAGTAACAACAGGGCGGGCCCGGACGAAAACAACCGACTACAGGTCGATGTGCGATTCCTTGATCGGGAACGGCTCGGCGAAGTGGCAGGCGCAGCAGTGGCCCGGGGCAACTTCCTTAAACTCGGGAAGCTTCTCGGAGCAGATGCCCTGCGCGATCGGGCAGCGCGTGTGGAAACGGCAGCCGGTCGGCGGATCCAGCGGCGACGGCGGATCGCCGGCGAGGATGATGCGCTTGCGGGTCTTCTGGATATCCGGATCGGGCACCGGCACGGCAGACAGCAGCGACTGCGTGTACGGATGGTGAGGCTCGCTATAGAGCGTCTTCCAGTCCGAAACCTCGACCATCTTACCCAGATACATAACGGCAACGCGATCAGAAATGTGCTGTACGACGGAGAGGTCGTGAGCAATGAAGAGATAAGCAGTGCCGAACTTATCCTGAAGCTCCTTCAGCAGGTTCAAAACCTGGGCCTGAATGGAAACGTCAAGTGCAGAGACAGGCTCGTCGCAGATAATCAGCTTGGGCTTCAGCGCAAATGCGCGGGCAATGCCGACACGCTGACGCTGACCGCCGGAGAACTCATGAGGATAGCGGTTAATGTGCTCGGGGTTCAGTCCGACAACGTCGAGAAGCTCGCGGACACGCTCAATGCGCTCCTCCTTGGTGCCCACGCCGTGAATGGTCATGGGCTCGGAGACAATCTCGCCGATGGTCATACGAGGGTTGAGCGAAGCATAAGGATCCTGGAAGATAAACTGCATCTCGCGCCGCATGTCCTTGATCTCATGCTTGCTCATCTCGGCAACATCTTTACCCTGGAAGAACACCTTACCGGCGGTCGGCTTGGTCAGGCGCATGATGGTGCGGCCCGTCGTGGACTTACCGCAACCAGACTCACCGACCAGACCAAAGGTCTCGCCCGGATAAATCTCGAACGAAATGTCATTCACTGCAGAGACGACACGCTTGGAGAAGCGCTTGGCGAACATGCCGGACTCAGCGGGGAACTCCTTAGAGAGGTGCTCGACCTTCAGCAGCGGAGTACGCTCGTTGGTATCTGCCATTACGCCTCGCCTCCCTTCTTGGAATCCTTGCGCGTACGGGACGTCTCAGGAGCGTTCTTGAGGAACTCGGGGTCACCGGAGTAGTGGCACGCAGAGTAATGACCAGACTCGGTGACAACGCGCTCGGGGCGCTGCTTGCGGCACTTGTCCGTCGCATAGGGGCAACGAGGAGAGAAGACGCAGCCCTCAGGCAGGTTCATGAGCGAAGGCGGGTTGCCGTGAATCGGCGTAAGCGGCTTCTTCTCTTCGATGGCCTGCTCCGGGATGGAGCGGATAAGGCCCCAGGTGTAGGGGTGGCGACTCTCGTAGAAGATTTCCTCAGCAGTACCGAACTCGACGGGACGGCCGGCGTACATAACCATGATCTTATCGGCCATATCGGCAACGACGCCCAGGTCATGGGTAATCATGATGATGGCGTTGCCGTTCTTCTCCTGCATTTCCTGCATGAGCTCGATAATCTGAGCCTGAATGGTAACGTCCAGAGCCGTCGTGGGCTCGTCGGCAATCAGGATATCGGGATCGCAGGCAAGAGCCATAGCGATCATGACACGCTGACGCATACCGCCGGAGAACTGGTGCGGATACTCATTGACGCGCTTCTCGGGCTCGGGGATACCCACGAGGTCCAAAAGCTCGGTAGCGCGCTTGAGCGCCTCCTGCTTGGAGTAGCCACGGTGCAGACGAAGGCCCTCGCCCACCTGCTTGCCGATCTTATAGACCGGGTTCAAGGAGGTCATAGGATCCTGGAAGATCATCGCGATGTCGTTGCCGCGAATGTGCTGCATCTCCTCCTCGGTCATCTCGAGGATAGAACGACCGCGATAGCGAACGTCGCCGCCCTCGATCTTTCCCGGAGGCATCGAGATAAGACCCATGATGGTCATGGCGGTCACGGACTTACCGGAGCCGGACTCACCGACGACGCCCAGGGTCTCGCCGCGATCGAGCGTGTAGGAGACACCGTCGACAGCGCGAACAACGCCGTCCTCGGTGTGGAAATACATCTTAAGGTCATCGACCTCGAGCAGATGCTGGCCCTCGGGAACAGGCTGGTCCTTCAGGTCCACATAGTTCTTGTTCTTCTTCATCCTTATGCGTCCTTCATCTTGACGTCGAGGGCGTCGCGCAGACCGTCACCCAGCAGGGTGAAGGCGAGCACCGTCGAGAGAATTGCCAGACCGGGCATGATCATCATCCAGGGAGCAGTCAGAAGATACTGCTGACCGTCCTGAATCATGGAGCCCCACGAAGGCGTAGGCGGAATAACGCCCATGCCGAGGAAGGACAGAGCGGACTCGGTCAGAATGGCGCCACCAATGTTCATGGTCGCGTAGACCACGATGGAGGCGACGGAGTTCGGGAAGATGTGACGTACGACGATACGAGCATCGGATGCACCCATCGCGCGCGCAGCATCAACATAGTCATTTTCCTTGACCGTCAGGATCGCGGATCGGAAGACGCGCGCAATCGAAGGCCAGCCGAGAATACCGATGGCGATAAAGACGTTCTGAAGGCCACGGCCGATAACGGCGATCATGGCGACAACGAACAGCACGTACGGGAACGCCAGGAAGATGTCCGCACAGCGCATGATGATCGTATCCCAGATGCCGCCGTAGAAACCGGCCAGAGCACCCATGACCAGACCAATCAGCGTGGAGATCGCGGTGGCCATAATTCCGACGGACAGCGAAACGCGCGCACCGTAGATAACGCGGACAAGAATGTCACGACCAAGGGCGTCGGTGCCAAACGGATGCTCTGCACACGGAGCCAGCAGCGACGTCTCGGCCATAGTGGTCGAGTCGGAAGCCGTCGGGGAACCGAGCCAGGGCTTAGCCCACAGATCTGCAGTCAGGGCAACCACAACGACGATGATGATCCAGCAGACACCGATAACGGCGAGCTTGTTCTTACGAAGACGCTTAAAAGCGTCGCCCCACAGCGTGCGGGACTTGGCGGGAGCAGATGCGGCCTTGGTGGCGGTAGCCTGCTCCTGAGACTGAGAATCAGTTTCCTGCATGAGACGTACCTCCCTTAGGCCTTATCCGACGGACCGCCAAGGCGGATGCGCGGGTCGAGGAATGCATAGCTAATGTCGACGAGCAGGTTGATCACCATGACGACGACAACGATGAGCGTAACGCCGCCCATAACGATAGGCCAGTCACGCATGCTAATGGCGCGATAGACCTCATAGCCGATACCGGGCCAGTTAAAGACCGTCTCGGTCAGGATGGCGCCCGAAAGCATGCCGCCAAAGTCGACACCAATATAGGTAACGACGGGGATGAGTGCATTCTTAAGCGCATGCTTGACGATGATCGCACGATTGGAGAGACCCTTGGCCTTTGCCGTACGGATGTAATCCTGGTTCATGACGTCAAGCAGCTGCGAGCGCATAATGCGCGCAGCATAAGCGGTCGAAACCGAAGCCAGCGTAATGGTCGGAAGCACATAGTGCATCCAATCCTGATACTGAGAGCTGGAACCGCCGGCACCCGAGATCGGCATGGAGATTGCACCGCCCGTGGCGTCCTTGAGGATGACGCCAAAGAACAGCTGCAGCAACATACCGAGCCAGAAGGCCGGGACCGCAACGAGGATCGACGTGGTGAGCGTTACCAAAATATCCCAGAAGGAATAACGCTTTACCGCCGAAATGATACCCGCACCGATACCCATAATTGCCTCGAGCACGATGGCGCACGCGGCAAGTTTGACCGTATACGGATACTTCTGGGCAAAGATTTCCGTAACCGGCAGCTTGCGCTGATACGAATTGCCCAGATCGCCATGAAGCAGGCCGTTCATGTAATACAAGTAACGGTCCACGAGCGACGTTTGAACGGGGTCGCCGTTCTCGTCAAGGATCGCGTTGCCGTCCTCGTCCGTCTGGACCAGGTGATAGCGGACGCGAAGCTGAAGCTCCACCTCGGGGGACAGAGCCTTGTCTCCACCGATCAGCTTGATCGGATCTCCCGGCACGATATTCTGGAGGGCGAACAGAATCAGCGTAACGCCCAAAAACACCGGGATGAACTGAAGCACACGTTTAACGATGTACTTACCCATACCACTCCCCTATCTAGGGATTAACCTAAATGGGATGCCGATCGCCAGACCGGCATCCCAAAATTACCATCAGCCAGTTTACCCCAGGTTAGGGAGAACTGTATGTTTCCCATGAGGTCTACGTAAATACTTGACCCTCACGGAAGCTGCAAACTCTTAGGCGAGCTCAGCGGTACCCAGATCGGCGTGCTTCTGCGGATCGACATAGAGGTGCTTAATGCGATCGGAGCCGGCGATGGTGTGCGTGTAGAACATAATCGGGATGACCGGGCAGTCGGCAGCGACCATTGCGTCGGCCTCCTGCATCTTAGCGACGCGCTCCTCGTCGTCAACAATAGTACGAGCCTCGTCGACCTTGGCGTCGAACTCGGGGTTGTTGTAACCGGAGCGGTTGTCGCCACCGAGGGAGTCGGAGTGGAACAGCGGATACAGGAAGTTGTCCATGATCGGGTAGTCGGCAATCCAACCCAGACGACCGAACTGATAGTTAAAGTTCTGATACTGCTCGAGCAGGGCAGACCACTCAGGGGTATCGGAGACAGCGGTAACGCCAACCTTGGCGAGGTCACCGATGATGGACTCCATGATCTCCTTGTGACCGCCGTCCTGGTTGTAGGACAGGGTCACGCTAATGCCACGATCGCCGTTAGCGCCAGCGGGAGCAACCTTGTCGAGGTACTCGTTAGCCTTGTCGACATCGTAGGCGCAGAACTCCCATGCGCCCTCCTTGTAGCCATCGATGCCCGGAGGAACAATGCCGTCGGCAGGGGTACGGGTACCCTTGAAGATGGTCTTGCAGATGGCCTCACGGTTAATGGCCAGGGAGATGCCCCTACGCAGGTCGGCGTTGTTGAACGGCTCGGCCGTGGTGTTGCAGGTCAGATAGTACGTGGAAGGCTCGGCGCCGAGCAGCATGCGCTCGCCGTCACCCATGGTGTAGCCGTCCTTGGACACGCCGCGATCCTTCTTGGCGGCATCGATCTGAGCGACGGGAACGTCGCAGACATCGAGGTTACCGGCCTGGAACTCCTTGTAAGCGGTCTCCATGTCCTTGATGACCTGGAAGTGGATGCCATCGATCTTGGCCTTGTCGCCATAGTAATCGTCGAACTTCTTGACGTTGATCTCCTGGCCATCCTCCCACTTGCCGTCCATCATGAACGGGCCGTTACCGACCGGGGCAAGATAGAAGCTCTTGACATCGGACTCGGCGCACTCGGGAACCGGGGCCAGAGCCGGATGAGAGGCGACGAAGGGGAAGTCAGCGTAAGCGGAAGACAGCTTGACGACGAGGGTCTCATCGTCGGGGCACGTAACACCGCTGAGCTCGGTAGCGTTACCGGCAAGCAGGTCGTCATAACCCTCGACCATGGAAAGGTGATAGGAGACCTCGGAAGGGCCGTACTCGGTAGCGATGGCCGACTTGGTGTTGACCAGACGCTCCCAACCGAGCTTGAAGGACTTGGAGGTAACGTCGTCACCGTTGTGGAACTTGGCCTTCTTGATCTTGAAGGTAAACTCGGTGGCGTCGTCATTGGACTCAAAGGACTCGCAAGCCAGCGGAACGATCTCGCCCTTCTCGGCGTCGTAAGAGGTCAGAGCGTCAAAGAGCTGGTACTCGACCTGAGTGCCCTGGTCCTCCTGGACGTTGTAGGGGTCGATGCAGACCGGGTTGTTGATGTAGAAGTTCAGCGTCGAACCGGACTCAGAACCGGAAGCGTCGCCACCCTTCTTGCCGCATGCGGCAAGAAAAGCCATGGAGCTCGCAGCAAGGGTACCGCCAACGAAGGCGCGACGACCCATAACGGGCTGGTGGAACATAGAATCAGCCATGCCATCCTCCTTATGAGATAGGACAAAGAAATGTTCAGTCGGACACATGTCGAGACAATCCGATCCGAACCATAAAAACGTCGCCCGTCGCTATGGCTGGTTATGCACAACGGACCAACGTTTCGCAATACAGTAGCGCATTTTATGCACGATTTGGGGCTAATTCCGGTCAACGGTCAAGAATTTCTTTAGTTGGGCGAAGTATGTGGGGATATTTTGACTCTGTTACAAATTTGTAAACAAAAAGGGTCCCGCACTTGCGGAACCCTTTTCAATTATTTTATGCGGCTCGTGCTTAGAAGCCGACGATGCCCTGCGGGAAGAAGAACATGCACAGGACGACGCACACGGCAAAAACGACGGCCATAATTACCGTCAGGCGATCGAGGTTCTGCTCCATGACGCCCGTGGCAGAGCTGGAGTTATACAGCGAGCTAGCGATCATATCCGAAACGCCGGTGCCCTTACCGGAATGCATCAGGACGAGAATCGTCAGCGCCACGGCAGAGACAGCCCAAACGACAAACAGAAAAATCTGGAACGGACCCATAGATAAGCTCCTTAATAGAACAATTCAAACTCCAGTA
>USHR01000051.1 GCA_900554495.1 uncultured Collinsella sp. | reverse complement strand
ATATCGTTGGGGCCAGGCCCGATTTTGCCTCTTGACAATGTCCTGCTCATATTAAAAGGAACGTCCCTAACTGCCGGTCAAAAAAACGAGCGAGGATCGTGGGGTCCTCGCT
Source organism: uncultured Collinsella sp. (assembly GCA_900554495.1). Lineage (GTDB taxonomy): Bacteria > Actinomycetota > Coriobacteriia > Coriobacteriales > Coriobacteriaceae > Collinsella. Next base: position 10,986 of record USHR01000051.1, on the reverse strand, counting down.
CGTTTTTTAGGCAATGTTTCGACCGCGCCGTTACTTGTCGGAGGCTACTTTCTTGGTAGTCGACTTCTTCGCGGTCGTCTTCTTGGCGGCAGTGGCTTTCTTAGCCGTCGTCTTCTTGGCCGCCGTCGTCTTCTTGGCCGTGCTCGCCTTAGTCGTGGTCTTGCGGCCGCGGGCGGGCTTCTTCTCCTTGGTCGGGCAGTCCATGTTGACGCAGATACGCCACGGGCCGCGCGCCGTGTTGACCACCACGATGGGGGCGCCGCACTCGGGGCAGGTCTCACCCGTCGCCTCGAGCTTACCGCGCGCCGGCAGAGGATAGCTCACGCCGCAGTCATCGTAGTTGGTGCAGCGGATAAAGCGCTTGCCGCTCTTCTCACTCTTGTGCGCGATCAGGTCGCCATGACGTCCGGCCTCGGCACACACCTTGCACTCGCCCACCTTAAGGTCGGGCTCGTAGTTGGTGGGGCACGTGGGGTTCACGCAGATCTCGAAAGCCTTCTGACGGAACGGCTGGCATTTAATGCGCGGCGCGCCGCACTCGGGGCACACGGCCGCCTCGCCCTCGAGCGGACTCACCTTGACGCCGCTCGGCACCGGATAGGTCACATCGCAGTCGGGCCAGCCCATGCAGCCAATGAAGCTGCCACGGGTCTTGGCGCTCGTCTTCATAACCAGGTCCTTGCCGCACTTGGGGCAAGCTCCCACGCGCGCATCGGCCGTGACGGCGTCGCTGATGGCGTCGCCCAGCTCCTGCGTGTGCTTGAGCAGCTCGTCGAGCACGCCAGCCAGCAGCGCGCGCGAGTGCATCACGACATGCTCTTCGGTATCCTCGCCGCGCTCCACACGGGTCATGTCGCCGTCGAGCTCGCTGGTCATATCGGGGCTCGTGATGCGCGGGGCAAACTGCGACAGCGCATCGATGATGGCGATACCCAGCTGGCTCGGCTCAACGGGATCATTTTTGAGATAGCGCACGGCGTACAGGCGCTCGATGATGCTCGCGCGCGTGGACTTGGTGCCCAGGCCGCGCTTCTCCATCTCCTGCACGAGCTTGCCCTGGCTGTAGCGCGCGGGCGGCTCGGTCTGCTTGGCCTCGAGCTTAATGTCGAATACGTCGACCGTATCGCCCTGCTCAAGCGGCGGCATCTGCTCGTCGCGTTTAAGGCCATACGGGTAGGCCTCGCGGAAACCCGGGGTCACGAGCACATCGCCCGAAGCCACGAACGGCTCACCGTTCACATCGAGCTCGAGCTTGGTGTTCTCGATGGTCGCGGGACCCATGAGCGTCGCCAGGAAGCGGCGGGCGATGAGGTCGTAGAGCTTGCGCTGGCCGCCGTCGAGCGTGGACGGATCGCCCTCGCCCGTGGGATAGATAGGCGGGTGGTCGGTGGTCTCGACTTTGCCGCGCGTAGGCTTCATGGGGCCGGCAAGCACCTTTTTGCATACGGGCGCCAGCGCCGGGTTGATCTTTGCCAGGTCGCTCACCACGGCGCCCAGATCGAGCGTCGCGGGGTACACGGTATTGTCGACACGCGGGTAGCTGATGAGACCGGCCATGTAGAGGGACTCAGCGATGCGCATGGTACGCGCAGGCGAGATGCCCTCGGCCGCGGCGGCAGCCTGCAGCGAGGTGGTCGCAAACGGCGTGGGCGGCTGCTGCTTGCGCGAGCGCTTGGTCACCGCGGCGACGGTTGCCGTCGCGACGCCGTCAACATGGCCGTACGCCGTCTCAGCAGCATCCTTGTCGGTAAAGCGCGCCGTCTTGTGCGCGATCTTAAAGCGATCGTCCTCGGCAGCGCCCTGCGCGGCACCCATGCCGCGAATCTGCCAATAGTCCTCGGGCACAAACGCCATGCGCTCGCGCTCGCGCTCGACCACCAGGGCAAGCGTCGGCGTCTGCACGCGGCCGGCGGAGCGCACGTTACCAAAGCCGCCAAACTTGGCGAGCGTCAGGTAGCGCGTCAGCACCGCACCCCAAATGAGGTCGATGTGCTGACGGCTCTCGCCTGCGTCGGCCAGGTTCTGGTCGAGCGAGACGAGATTATCGAAGGCCTGCGTGATCTCGGCCTTGGTAAACGAAGAATACTGGGCGCGGGCAACCGGCAAGTCCGGCGCCACCTCGCGCACCTTGTTGAGGGCGTCCGAACCGATCAGCTCGCCCTCGCGATCGAAGTCCGTAGCGATGATGACGCTGTCGGACTTCTTGGCAAGGTTCTTGAGCGAGCGAATGAGCTCTTTCTCGGCCGGCAGCTTAATGACGGGTGCCCAGGTGAGATAGGGCAGACTCTCGAGCTTCCAGCCCTTGATGGAGATGCCATCGGCAAGGAACGGCTTACGCTTGGTGTCGTAAGGCGGACGAGCCAGGCCATCGGGCATGTCGGCCGGCAGCATCTCGCCGTCCTCGGTGACCGAATACCAGCCCAGCTTTTTATCGAACAGCACGCTGTCGCAAAAATCGGGCGCAAGGATGTGACCGGCAAGACCGATCGTCACGCACTCCTCGCCCTTCCACTCAAAACGGTAGATGGCGGTGTTGTACACCTTGTCCTTTTTAGGCTTACCCGTGGACAGCCGCTCGGCGATCTGACGCGCGGCGTCGTTTTTCTCGGCGATGATGAGCTTCAAAAGAGGCTCCTATCTCGTATCTCTACGGCTACGCCCGCCCGTATGGCGGCCGATTTACGCCCTTGCTTGCTCGATCTGCCCGATGAGCCAATCGCACCAGGCGTCCATGCCCTCGCCCTTGCGCGCGCTCACGGCAAACCGCGGCGCCTGCGGATTGAGGTCATCGAGTGTCTTAGTATACCTATCCATGTCAAAATCGAAAGCCGGGGCCACGTCGACCTTATTGAGCAGCTGCGCGCCAGCGTGCTGGAAGATGCCCGGGTACTTGATGGGCTTGTCGTCGCCCTCGGGCACCGAGAGAATCATGATGGACAGGTTCTCGCCCAAGTCAAAGTCGACTGGGCAGACCAGGTTACCCACGTTTTCGATAAAGATGACGTCGATGTTTTCCAGACCCACAGCCTGGTCAAACGCGTCAACGGCCTCCATGATCATGTTGCCCTCGAGGTGGCACAGGCCGCCCGTGTTGATCTGGATGGCGGGCATGCCGGCTTCCTTCATGGTGATGGCGTCGACATCCGAGGCGATATCGCCCTCGATGACGGCACAGCGCAGGCCGGCCTTGTCACGCAGGCGCTCGTTGGTGCCCAGGATCGTGGTGGTCTTGCCCGAACCGGGGCTCGACAAGACGTTGATCACATAGGTGTTTGTCTCATTAAATCGCTGACGCAGCTGATCTGCCAGGCGCTCGTTGCGCGACAGAATCGGCGACGCGATATCAATCGTTTTCTCAGCCATACTTAGCGCTCCTTACTTTGGCCCCTTTATACCCCATCACCAGATGGCTAGCGGGCTAATCGTCGGGGGTTTCGATTTCGATACTCGCGATATCGAGCTCGCGGCCGTGCAGTAGGCGCACGTTGGCACCACCACACTGGGGACAGCGACAGTGGAAGCGATCGTGGTCGAAGACCTCGCCGCAGTCCAGGCATTCACTTTGTGGGTGAATCTCCTCAACCGCGAGCTCGCAGCCCCGCGTGAGCGGGTCCTCATCGCGAAATGTCTCCCACGCAAAGTCCAGCGCCTCGCGCACAACTTCGGTCATATCCCCGATACGCAGCGTTACCAAAACGGCGCGCGAGGCCCCCGCCCCACGCGCCGCGCGAATCACTGTATCGAGTATGCCGTTGACAATGCCAACCTCGTGCATACCGATTTACTCCTCGTCGTCCTCATCATCCGAGAACAGGTCCAGACGGCTCACAAACAAGCCCTCCTTGCCCTCGCGCGCGGTAATGACCACGCGGGCAATGGCGAGCGAAATCTCGTAGAGCGAGAGCAGGGCACCATACATGAGGCCCAGCGTAACGGGCGAGCCGTCGGGCGTAATCACAGCCGAGCCCACAAGCAGGCCCACGTACACGTAGCGCCAGGCGCCGCGGAAGGCCGCGTAGGACACGATGTGGAAGACGGACAGGTAGAAGATGATGAGCGGCAGCTCAAACGCCACGCCAAAGCCGATCATAAAGAGCAGCTCCATGTTGACGTAGTTCTCCAGGTCGGGCAGCGCCGTGGCGACGGCCGAGGTCTCGCCGATAAGCCACTCAAAGCCCGCCGGGATGATGATGAAATAGCAGAAGATGGCGCCCAGGAAGAACAGCACCGTCGAGGCGAGCACCGTGGGCACGACCCATTTGCGCTCGTTGGGACGCAGTGCCGGCAGGAAAAATGCCAGAATCTGCCAGATGATCATGGGCGTGCACATGACCACGGCCATCTTGATGGCCAGCGAGAAGCGCAGGCCAAAGCCGCCGAGCGTGGTGGTGATGTAGAACTTACCGTCCGGCACAAAGGAGCGGATGGGGTCTTCCAGGATGTCGAGCACCACGGGCGTGGCGAAATACAGCACGATGGCGGCGGCAAACACCGACACGACCACGATGGTCAGGCGGCGACGGAGCTCGCCCAGGTGATCGAAGAGCGGCATGCGCGCAGGTCCGATAGGCATTACTCATCGCCTCCCTTCGAGGCGTCGGCGGCAGCGGCGTCGTCCTCGGCCTCGAGCTCGCGAGCGAGCTGGTCGACGACGGCCTTGCGCTTGCGGGGACGACGGGCGTAGAGGTCGGCCGTCGTGGGCTCTGCCGGCTCGGGCTCGGGCTCCGGTTCTGCAGCAGGCTCAGGCTCGACGACAGGCTCAGCGGCAGCGGCAGGCTCGGCACCCTCGGCCTCGGACTCCTCAGCAGCACCCTCGCCCTCGGCGGCAGCCTCGCTCGCGGCCTTCTCGGCAGCAAGACGGGCGCGACGCTCGGCAAAGGTCTCCTTCTTGGCGGGCGCTGCCGTCTCGGCGGCATCCTCGTCCGCATCGGAATCGTCGTCGGTCGCAGCAGCCTTCTTGGGCTTGACCGGGGCCGAAGCGGCCTCGCTCACCGGATCGATAATCTCGGACTGAACAACGGCCGTCATCTTTTCCTGCGTCTCGCGGAACTGACGGATGGCACGGCCGATCGTGCGGCCCATCTGCGGGAGCTTATCCGGGCCAAACAGCAAAAAGCCGAAGACCACGATGATCGCGAGCTCACCCTCTCCAATACCAAACACACATACCTCCAAGGCTCGATGTGAGTCGAGCCCGCACCGCGCCATTCGGCCGGAACTCGTCTATTCATTCGGTCAAGTATAGCGCCCGGACGCCAAAACGTCCGAGCGCATCACAAACATATGCCAAACGGCACGCCCTTTTGGGGGCAAAGATTATGCAGCGGTGATCGAAATCTCCTGGTCGACACCCAACAGCTGAACCACGCGCATCACCGGGGGCTGCACATTGGTGCAGCTAAAGAGTTTGCCGTGGTCGACCGCGTGGTGTGCGGCGCCCACGAGCACGCCAATGCCCGTCGAATCGATGTAGCTCACCTGGGCAAAATCGAGCTCAACGGCCTCAGTGGGCTGCTCGAGCGCCAGGTCGATGGCATTGCGCAGGCTATCGGCGTTAGAGATATCGATCTCGCCGGTTACCTTAATGGTGTAGAGCTCTGGCGTGGGGTTGGTGGAAATACCCAAATCCATGTATACGCTCCTTTACGTATCGAAAGTGCGGATAGTACGGGATGCCGCGCGTTAGGCGCGCTCGGCACGCGCAAGCTCGGCAGCGACAAGCTTAACGGCCAGCACCAGCACATCGAGCGCGGCCTCCAGGTCCTCGACCGTGGGATAGCTCGGCGCGATGCGGATGTTGGTGTCGCGCGGGTCCTTGCCATAAGGCCAGGTGGCACCAGCCGGCGTGAGCTTGACGCCCAGGTCGGCGCAGAGCGCGGCGACCTTCTGGGCTGAACCCTCGGGACCATCGAAGCTTACAAAGTAGCCGCCGCGGGGGTGCGTCCAGGTGGCGCAGCCCGTCTCGCCCAGGCCCTCGGTGAGCTTGCGCTCAACGGCCTCAAAGCGCGGGCGCAAGAACTCGGCATGCTTTTTCATGTGCTCCTTGACCGCCTCGATGGTGGGAAGGAAACGCACGTGACGCAGCTGGTTGAGCTTGTCGGCGCTGATGAGGCCGGCCTTCAGGCGCTTGGAGAACTCGGCGATGACCGCGGGGCTCGCACCGATAAAGCCGATACCGGCGCCCGGGAAGGTGATCTTGGACGTCGAGGCAAATGCCACCACGCGGTCCTCGGTGCCCGCCGCGCGAGCGAGGTCAAAGATGTTTGCGAGCTCGTCGGTCTCGTCGTACAGGTCGTGCACGCAGTAGGCGTTGTCCCAGAAGATGCGGAAATCGGGCGCGGCCGTGTGCATCTCAACCAGGCGGCGCACGGTGTCCTCGCTAAAGGTGATGCCCGTGGGGTTGGAATACTTGGGCACGCACCAGATGCCCTTGATGGAATCGTCGGCGGCGACGAGGCGCTCGACCTCGTCCATGTCGGGGCCGTTGTCGGTCATCGCGACGGGGACGTTCTCGATACCCAGATCGGCGGTGATGCCAAAGTGGCGGTCGTAGCCGGGAACAGGGCACAGGAACTTGACCTTCTTGCCGTCGTGGGCAGCCTCGTAGGCATCCCAGGGCTCGCTGCCGCACGAGCCGCAGCGCCAGAACATACCGGCGATGTCGTGCTCGATCAGCAGGCTCGACGAACCCAGCACGAGCGTCTGCTCGGCGGGGCAGCCCAGGAACTCCCCCGCCAGCTTGCGTGCCGAGGGAATGCCCTCAAAGCAGCCGTAGTTGGAACAGTCGACGTTGCCGTCGTGCAGGTCGGCATCGGCATTGAGGATATCGAGCATGGGTCGAGAGATGTCCACCTGGGAGGGCGACGGCTTGCCGCGGGCCATGTCGAGCGCCAGGCCCTTGGCCTTGACCTCGGCGACCTCGGCTTTGAGCGCCTCGATGGCGGCATCGAGTTCGGTGGTTTCCATCTTCTGGTAGATCGTCTGCATGGGTGCGACCTTTCACGAAGCGGTACGTTGCAATTCTTCTAAGTATAGACCGCCACCGTCACAACGTTATGAAGCCGTGATAGATTAAGTCCATCGCAATAAATTACGAATCGCCGCGCATGCCGGCGTGAAGCGCCCAAGGAGGCACTATGGAGTACGGATCGTTCCAGGCCGAGGAATTCGGCGACCTGCAGCGCCTGGTCGACGGACTGTTTTACGACCGCCACACCATCGACCGCCTGGATCTCATCGTGCAGGCCGAGATCTTGGACCTCGCGCCCGATCTCATGGAAATCGTCAACCTGCTACCGCCCGGCTATTACGACCGCCAGTCACTTTGCGACCAGCTCAACTCCGCCTTGGCCGCCCACGGCTGGGGCGCCATCTACGGCACCGTGGAATAAACCTAGTCATTGGGGCCTGTGGTCAAAAAATAGCAAATATGAGTACTGTTACTTTTTTAGTAACAGCGATTTTGAATTAAAAAGGCCAGTCTTGGCCTTTTGTGTCCGGTTTTGGAAGGATGCATCGGCATTTTTCGTCCAGCCACGCAATCGTTAATGCACAGACAGAATAGATTTGTACATTATTTTTCGCGCCTAAAATGAAACGCCGTTTGTGACAGTACTCACAAACGGCGTTTTTTGGCCACTGGGGTGTCCGGCAGGTGGCAAGTACCACTCAAAACCGCGTTTTACACGCGCTCGAGCAGGCTCTGGCGTCTGTTTCTACGCGCCTACTCGTTCTTGGGCGCGGGGTGCTTGCAGATCACACTCATGTAGATCATGCCAAGTACGGCCGCGGTGACAGAGCCGGCGAGAATAGCGGCCTTGGCAGCCAGAACCTCAAACTGGGCCGTCGGGAAGGCGAGGCCGCTGATGAGAATCGACATGGTAAAGCCGATACCGCCCAGAATGCCCACGCCGGCAATCATATGCCAGTTGACATTGTGCGGCAGCTCGCAGGCCTTGAGCTTGACCAAGGCGAACGTCATGCCAAAGATACCGATCGGCTTACCCAGCAGCATGCCAAAGTACACGCCGAGCGTCACCGGGTCGGTGAGTAGCGTGCTCATGTCCACACCCACCAGGCGAACCTGTGCGTTCACGAACGCAAAGATCGGAAGAATCACAAAGTTGACCGGCGTGGAGATCAGACGCTCCATGCGGATGAGCGGCGGGGTCACGCGGTGCATGACGCGCTCGACCTTGGTGGTCGAGACGGTAAAGTCATGCTGACCCAGGATGTGCGCCTCGTCATCGTAGCGGTCATCGAGCAGCGGCAGGCACTCCCCCAACCAATCGGTAAGGCTGTCGAGTTTAACACCGCACTTGGCCGGGATGGTAAAGGCCAAGATGACGCCAGCAAGCGTGGCATGTACGCCGCTCTTGAACATGCAGAACCACAGCAGCAGACCCAGTACCGAATACGGGGCAAGGCGGTAATGTTGCGTCTTGTTGAGCCACACGAGCGCGCAGGTCACAAGCACGGCGGCGCCCAACCAAAACGGATTGGGGCTCTGACCGTAGAAGATGGCGATGGCGGCGATGGAAATGAGGTCGTCGGCGATGGCGAGCGTCGAGAAGAACACGCGCACGCCGTTGGGCACGCGATTGCCCAAAAGCGACAGCACGCCCAGCGCAAAGGCAATATCGGTTGCCATGGGAATGGCCCAGCCGTTGTGCGCGCCGGCATGGTTAAAGATCAGATAGATGCAGGCGGGAACGACGACGCCGCCCACGGCCGCCAGCATGGGAAGCATAGCCTGGCGCGGGTTTTTGAGCTCGCCGACCGTCATTTCATATTTGAGCTCAATGCCCACCAGCAAAAAGAAAATCGCCATGAGGAAGTCGTTGACGAAAAGCTCGACGGTGAGGCCAGCCGTCAAATGCCCCAGACCCACATACAGCGGGGTCTCCAAAAAGTGATGGATGGCCTCGTAGGCATCGGTATTAGCGCAAATGACGGCGGCGATGGCGGCGAAGACCATGACGGCGGCGGAAATCGTGCCGTTCTCGGCGATGCGCTCCCAGATGTCGTGACGTTCAAAGCGCTTGCGCTCGCGAACGTTGAACAGCTGCTCAGTTGCTGCCATGGGCGGCTCCTTTCACGGGATGGCTCCCGTCTTAAAAAAGCACGGCCCGCCCAAGTGGCGGCGCCGCGCTCTAACGTATTACGCTTGCATCTAGCCTACCCTGCACGACAAGCACGCAGGCGTGGCCGAAAAGCGGAACCACAGGTTGAACATTATTTGCTCAACGGCACGGGCACGCCTGTCCAAGAGACGACGCGGCGCCGTGCACAAAAAACGACCGGAGCGCGGGGCGTCCGCGATCCGGTCGTGGCGTTTGGTCAACTAAACCTAGCAGGCGGCCATGATGGGGGCAGCAACCTGCTTCTTACGGGAGAGGACGCCCGGCATCCAGACGCCGTCGTGCTCGTCGGCAATGCCCAGGCCCTTCTGAGCAGCCTCGGTCTCGCCCTCGAGCAGGACCTGCGAGCCCTCCTCCATGATGTCGGTGATGCACAGGACAATGCCGTCAGCACCCTTCTCGGCGGCGTAGGCGCGCATGGCCTCGCGGATCTCGTCGATCATACCGAGCGCACGGCTCTTGTCGACGGTCTCGTACTGGCCGATGAGCAGCTTCTTGCCAGCGGGCTCGAACATCTTGATGTCGTTGCCGACCATCTCGGATGCGGTGAAGGAGCCGGACGGACGGGTGAGGAAGACCTCCATGCCAAACTTGACCGGGTCGACGCCCACCTGCTCGCCGAGCTTGGCGGCGACGGCGCGGTCGACATCGGTGGTAGTGGGGCTCTTGAGCATGAGCGTGTCGGTCATCATGGCCGAGAGCAGCAGCTTGGCCTGGACGTCGGAAAGCTCAACGCCGAGCACGTCGGCGAGCTTGGTGACGATGGTGCAGCTGGAGCCCCAGGGCAGGCAGATGTAGTGCAGCGGGCCGGCGGTCTCGAAGTCGCCGATGCGGTGATGATCGACGACGCCAAAGACCGTGGCGTCCTTAAGGCCGGCGACGGACTGGGCGGACTCGTTGTGGTCGGTGAGGACGACGAGCTGACCGGCCTCGACGGACTCGATCACGCGGGGCTCGGCGATGCCGGCGTCGGCGAGCAGTTTGGCGGACTCTGCCGGAAGCTGACCAAGGGCGCAGGCCTCGTAGGTGTTGCCGGCATACTCAACCTGGTTGAGCAGCTGGGACAGGACGACGGCGCTCATGATGGCGTCGTTATCGGGGTTCTGGTGACCAAAGACAAGAACGTTTGCCATGGATATCCTCCACTTGATAAGTGTACTTGGACGTAGCTATGGTAGCACGCTGACGCCGAGGCTTCGCAGACGGAAGGGGCGCGGCACAATTTGGGGCAGGCATGGGGCCATGTCTGCCCCCCTTGCACCATGTTGGTGCAAAGTAACCTGTCCCCCTTGCACCAGCTATTTGCCGGCGGCGCGCAGGGCTACGTAGGCGGCACCGATGATACCGGCGTCGTTGCCGAGCGAGGCGACCTCGATGGGCGTCTCGCGCGAGACGGAAAACGCGTACTGCTTAAAGTGCTCGCGCACCGCGTCGAGGTAGACATCGGCCGAGGCGGAGGCGCCGCCGCCGATGAGGAACATCTCAGGGTCGACCACGTTGGCGATAAGCGCCAGGGCACGGCCGAGGTAGTCGGCCATGGTATCGGCCGCGGCAAGCGCGAGCTTATCGCCCTCGCGGCAGGCTTGGAATACGTCCTTGGAATCGGAAGGACCGGTGAGCTCGATGGGCTCGACGCCCGCGGCTTTGCACTCGGCCAGGTAATTGCTCACCACGCCGGTGGCGCTGGAATACTGCTCCAGGTGGCCATGGCCACCGCAGCCGCAGGTGCGCTCCTCGTCGGGATTCAGGCACATGTGGCCAATCTCGCCGCCGGCACCCACAACGCCCGACACCACGTCGCCGTTAACGATAACGCCGCCGCCCACGCCGGTACCGATGGTGACCA
>USHR01000050.1 GCA_900554495.1 uncultured Collinsella sp. | reverse complement strand
TACGGTCGCAAGATGGACATCAACGTCATCACGTTTTGGATGTTTGTGGGCAATGGCGTCTTGAGCTTGGCAACGTCGCTGCTATTCGAGACCCAAGCGCCCGCGTCCGTGTGGACGCCGGATTTTATCGGTGTAATGGTCTTTCTTTCGGTGGGTTGCACGTGTGTGGCCTTGCTCGTCCAAAACGTTGGATTGGCGCACGTCCCGGCCTCGACGGGCTCACTGCTGCTTTCGATGGAGTCCCCCTCGGGCGTGCTGTTCTCGGTGCTGCTGATGGGGGAGGCGCTCACCTCGCGCCTGCTTGCCGGCTTTGCGCTCATCTTCCTGTCGATCATTTTGAGTGAGACGCATTTCGATTTCTTGCGCCGAAAATCTCGCCCGCAATTGTAAACAACTTGTTGCGCCGCCCTCCCAGGGCGGCATTTTTTACGTCATGCCTTTACAGTTGTGCCTTGCACTTTACGCTATCAAAGTGCGTGCTGCAAAAACGTTACTGGAGGGCATCTATGGCACCAGCTCTGTCCAATTTTCAACCGCTACCAGCGCCTCAGGCTACCACAGCGGCGCAGACCGCTATCGGTGACGGTCTTGTCGCAGAAGCTCAGGCTTTTGCAGACGAGCTCGCTGCGTGGCGACACGATCTACACCAGATGCCCGAGCTGGGTAATAGCCTCCCACAGACCTCTGCGTATATCCAAGCGCGCCTGACCGAGATGGACATCCCATTTGCCACGCTCGTCGATGGTTCCTGTGTTGTGGGCCTTGTCGGCGCCGGTGCCGCCGCGGCCCAGGGCAATGGCGTCTGCACGGACGAACAGGCCGGTACGGTCATCATGCTGCGTGGCGACATGGACGCCCTGCCCGTTGCCGAGGAATCCGGCGAGCCCTTTGCATCCACCAACGGCTGCATGCACGCTTGCGGTCACGATATGCACGCGACAGCGCTGCTTGGTGCGGCTCGTATGCTCAAAGCGCGCGAGGCAGAGCTTGTTGATGCCAACGCCACGGTTAAGCTGCTGTTCCAGCCGGGCGAGGAAACCTTTGAGGGTGCCCGCGCCGCCATCGCCGACGGTCTGCTGCAGAACCCGCGCCCTCAGGTCGCCTTTGCCATGCATGTCAATAGCCAGTCGCCGCTTGGCCTGGTGCTTTACGGCAGTCCGGCGCTCTCGGGCGTGTACGGTTTCCGCATCACGCTGCAGGGCAAGGGCGGTCATGGCTCGAGCCCCGAGATCTGCATCGACCCCATTACGGCGGGTGTGCACGTGCATCTGGCACTTCAGGAGCTTATCGCTCGCGAAGTGCCGGCGGCCAAGGAGGTCGCGCTTACCGTTGGCAAGTTCGCCGGCGGTCAGGCCGCAAATGTCATCCCTGATACTTGTGTGCTCGAGGGAACGCTGCGTGGCTTCGATGTCGAGCTCATGGCTCATCTCAAGGAGCGTATCGCCGAGGTCGTCAACGGCGTGGCCGCAACGTATCGCACGCCGGCGACTATCGAGACGCTTTCGGATGTTCCCCCGCTCGTACTCGATGACGACATGACCCAGGCGTCGCTTGGCTACGTGGGCGCGGTGCTGCCCAAGGCCGCCTTCCTGCCGCTGTTCCACGCCATGGCGAGCGAGGACTTCGCGCTGATCTCGAGCAAGATTCCGAGTGCGTACTTTACCGTGGGCGCGGCCGTAACCGACACGGACGAACACTTTGCCCAGCACCATCCCAAGGCACGTTTTAACGATGCCGAGCTGCCGCTCGGCGCCGCGGCCTATACCGCCGTCGCTTTGGGCTATATCGCCGACCACCGGTAGCACCCAACCTTGCCTTTCAAGCCTGCGGGCATGGCCGTAAGGCCTATGCCCTTGTCTTTCAAGGCAATCTTGGGCACTACCGGCGCCCGGCGCCGGCTATTCGTTTGTTAAATAAGGAGCAGTATGTCCCAGCAACGTAAGTTCTTCCCCGGCTGGCTCGTGGTGACCTCCGGCTTTGTGATCATGGCCACGTGCTACACAATTTTCGTCAACTGCATGAGCCTGTTCCAGCCGCTCATCGTCAGCGACCTCGGGATTACGCTTGCCCAGTACAACATCTCCAACGCTATCTCCACCGTGGTGAGCGTCGTGGGTTCGCTCGTTATCGGCCATGTTGCCGATAAGGTGAGTGGCCGCGTATTGGGCTCGCTCACCGTTATCGCTACCTCGGCGGTACTCGCGGGCATGAGCTTTGTGGGTGAGCTTTGGCAGGTCTATGTGCTCTTTGCCGTTTCGGGCTGCTTTGCTGTGGCCTCGACCCGTCTGCTCATTAGCCTGGTGACCGCCAACTGGTTTACCGCCAAACGCGGCCTTGCCATTTCCATCGCACTTTCGGGCTCGGGCTTTGGCGGCGCTATTCTGTCTCCCATCGTGAGCTCGCTTATCGTGAGTGTGGGCTGGCGCTCTGCGTTCCTCGTGCTCGCTGCCGTCTGCATGGTGGCGGCACTGCCCATCACGGCCTACTCCTTCCGCACCAAGCCTTCCGAGATCGGCCTTAAGCCGCTCGGCGAGAACCCGGGCGATCCGTCCGTCTCGACGGCTGGCGACAAGGACGAGCACACGGCGCCCGAGGTTAGCGTTGGCTGGTCTCGTATCAAGAAGAGCCCGGCGTTTTGGCTGCTCGTCGTCGCCTTCCTCTTTATGGGTCTCGTTAACGGCGCCATCTTGCCCAACCAGGTAACCAACATGACGAGTGTTACCGTCAACGGCGCCAAGATCGTCACGGGCGGCCACGATCCCATGTGGGCAGGTACCGTGCTTTCGGCCTATATGGTCACCGTCGTTATCGCCAAAATTTCGCTCGGTGCGATCTATGACCGCTTTGGCCTGCGCTTTGGCAATATCCTTGGCTCCGTTGCGTGCATTATCGCCTGCGTCGCCCTGTGCTTCCCGACGACGGACCTCGGTCCTATTGTCGCCGCTGTGAGCTTTGGTGTTGGAACGTGCATGGGCACCATCACGCCTACCATCGCCGCGTCCAAGCAGTTTGGCATGGCCGACCTCGGCAAGGTCACGGGCACCATTACCTCGCTCGAGATGGTCGGCGGCACCGTGGGCGCCATCGTCTCGGGCGTGCTGTTCGATGCCACGGGCTCCTTTGCAAGCACCTGGATTGTGTGCCTGGCGTGCTCCGTGGTCATGCTCGTATTCCTGCTGGCCTCGGAGCCCATCGCCGCCAAGCTGCGCGCGAGCGTGGCGGGGGAGTAGACGTCCGTCGCTCTTTTCTGTTCGCCCCGTTCTGTCCGTGGCCGCCTTGGAAGCCGAATGGATGCTCGTACCATCATTCGGTTTCCAAGGCAGCCACGGGCCTACGAAATGATTCCTTTTCCTCCGTCCCCAACAGATCACGTGATCCGAAGCGGACGGAGGAAAAGGGATCACAAACAGCGGCGGCGCGTCTGGCCGAACGAGTCCCCATACCCTCGTTCGGTCAGACGCGCCGCCGCGTTGCTGCTTTGTGCCGTATAATGTCCACTACCTATGACGCGATACAAAAGAAAGGTGTTTGCCCATGCAGGCACAGAAGGCGGAGGGAACCCGCGACCTTATCGGCGCCGAGATGCGCGCCTGGCAAAAGATGCAGCAGATTGCGGCCGGCGTGTTCGAGCCGTTTGGCTTTAAACCCATCGAGACGCCCGCGATCGAGCAGGTGGACGTGTTTGTCCATGGTATCGGCCAGTCGACCGACGTCGTGCGCAAGGAAATGTTCCGCGTGTTCAGCGGTGCCAACCTGGAGCGCGTCTTTACCGAGGGCACCGACACCAAACTCAAGCCCAAGCAGCGCCTGGCACTTCGCCCCGAGGGCACGGCCGGGGTGGTGCGCGCCGTCGTCGAGAACAATCTGGTGCCCCAGGGCTCCACGCCGTTTAAGGCGTACTACGCCGAGGCCATGTTCCGCGGCGAGCGTCCCCAGAAGGGCCGCCTGCGCCAGTTCCACCAGGTGGGCATCGAGTGGCTCGGCGCTCCCGATCCGGCGGCAGACGCCGAGTGCATCATCATGCTCATGGAGTTCTACAAGCGCCTGGGCTTCGATCTTTCCAAGCTCCGTCTGCTCATTAACTCGATGGGCGACGCTCAGTGCCGTCCGGCTTACCGCGAGCAGGTCAAGCAGTTCATCCTCGATCACGCAGACGAGATGTGCGATGAGTGCCGCGAGCGCGCCGAGCTCAACCCGCTGCGTGCCTTCGACTGCAAGAACGACCACTGCCGCGAGATCATGGCCGACGCGCCGCTGATGGGCGACAACCTGTGCGACGAGTGCCGCGAGCACTACGAGCAGGTCAAGCGCTATCTGGATGCCGCCGGTATCGAGTATGTCGAGGATCCCACCCTGGTGCGTGGTCTGGACTACTACACCCGTACCGTCTTTGAGGTCGAGGCCCCTGGCGCCGGCGTCGGCTCCATCGGCGGCGGTGGCCGCTATGACGGCCTGGTCGAGCTCGAGGGTGGCAAGCCCACGGCGGGCGTCGGCTTTGCCGTCGGTTTTGAGCGCGCCCTGCTGGCCCTGCAGGCCTTTGGCAGCGATTTGGGTGCCGATGAGGCCCCGTGCGTCTATGTCGCCAACGCCGGCAAGGAGCTGCGCCAGAACGTCTTTGCCATTACGCAGGAGCTTCGCGCCGCAGGCATCGTGACCGAGGCCGACTATCAGGGCCGTTCGCTCAAGGCCCAGTTTAAGCAGGCCGATAAGGTAGGCGCCAAGCTCATCTTGGTCCTGGGCGGCGACGAGCTTGCCGCCGGCAAGGTCAAGG
The DNA here is from genome assembly GCA_900554495.1 of uncultured Collinsella sp. Classification (GTDB taxonomy): domain Bacteria; phylum Actinomycetota; class Coriobacteriia; order Coriobacteriales; family Coriobacteriaceae; genus Collinsella. The sequence goes on along the minus strand of USHR01000050.1, from coordinate 6,642 downwards.
TGCGCGACATGGAGAGCCACGAAGAGGTCCTTGCCGATCTGGCCAACGTCGTCGAGGCGGTTCGCGAGCGCCTGTAGCGCATCTTTTTGAGCTGCGGACCCGCTAACATGTCCCGCGCGCGGTGAGCGATTGTTACGGGGGTGTTTCGCATTTATGCGGAATGCCCCCGTTTGTGTATGCCGTCCACCGAGAAATACGACCATTTAGAGCAAAAACCCTTGCAATGCAGAAAATACTTTTGTGTGGTAAAGCGCAATCAGTGTCGAAAGTATTTCGCAAGCGCCTATAATGAATACCGCATGTTACATGCATAGAAGGAGGAATGGGAGGAAACGTGGCTGAGAACCTAAGCAACCAGTCTGTACCCGAAGCCGCGGCGCGCGTCGCTGCCGTGGTCAACCGCCTCGTTAACCGAATCGGCTCGAATGCCGAGTCCAGGGAGCGTCTCGCCGAGATCGAGATCCCCGAGGAGCTGCGCGACAATCTGGCGTTGTTCCTGCGCCTGGAGCGTCGTGTGCTTAGCGAGTATGATCCTGAGATCGCGGACCTGTTCGACAAGATCCTGTCGGCCGAGATTGTGGCCAATGCCGGTAACCCCGGTACCCGCGCTGCCGACGAGGCCGTCGACGAGCAGGGCGTGCCCACCGCCGACGAGCCCACCGCCGTGGCATTTCGTGAGGTCGTCGATTTGATCGACAGTCTGCCGCTCGATAAGCAGCAGGTCATTGTCCGCGCCTTTACGAGTTTCTTCCATCTGGCAAACCTGTCGGAGGAGAACTACCGTGTGGCGCAGCTGCGCGAGCGCGAGGCCGGTGCGTCGACCGATACCGAGGTCGATCCCGCCAACGAGCTCACCGTCGCCTATCACCAGCTGGTGAATGAGCTGGGCGTCGAGGGCGCCAACGAGCTGCTCGGCAAGCTTGAATTCCACCCCGTCTTTACCGCGCATCCCACTGAGGCCCGTCGCAAGGCCGTCGAGGGCAAGATTCGCCGTATCTCCAACCTGCTGGAGGAGCGTCCGCGTCTGGGCGGCTCCGACCTGGTGGAGAACGAGCGCCATATGCTGCAGGAGATCGACGCCCTGGTGCGTACGAGCCCCATCGCGCTTAAGAAGCCCACGCCGGTCGAGGAAGCCGATACCATCATCGACATCTTCGATAACACGCTGTTCGACGTCATCCCCGTCATCTATCGTCGCTTTGACGACTGGGTGCTGGGCGACAAGGCCGGTACCGTGCCGCCGCTGTGCCCGGCGTTCTTCCATCCCGGCAGCTGGATCGGTTCCGACCGCGACGGTAACCCCAACGTCACCGCCAAGGTGAGCCGTGAGGTCGCCGCCAAGTACTTCACCCACATGGTGCTCAAGCTCGAGGACAAGTGCCGCCGCATCGGCCGCAACCTCACGCTCGAGGCTACCTACAGCAAGCCGTCTGCCGAGCTCATCAACCTGTGGAACCATCAGGTCGAGATGAGCCCTCGGTACACGGCCCGCGCCGAGCTGATCTCCGAGCACGAGCCGCATCGCGCCGTCATGCTCGTCATGGCCGACCGTCTGAACGCCACCGTACGTCGTATCACCGATACCATGTACCACAGCGCCGATGAGTTCCTGGAGGACCTGCGCGTCGTCCAGCGCTCACTGGCCGCATGCGGTGCCGTCCGTGCCGCCTATGGCCCGGTCCAGACCATTATCTGGCAGGTCGAGTCCTTCGGCTTCCACATGGTCGAGATGGAGTTCCGTCAGCATTCCGTGGTGCACGCTCGCGCCCTCAAGGATATCCACGAGAACGGTATCCATGGCGATCTGCAGCCCATGACGCGCGAGGTCATCGATACCTTCCGCGCTATCGGCTCCATCCAAAAGCGCTACGGCAAGAAGATGGCGCATCGCTACATCATCTCGTTCACCAAGAGCGCCCAGCATGTGGCCGACGTCTTTGAGCTTGCCCACCTGTCCTTTGCACACGAGGAGGATGTCCCCGAGCTCGATGTGATCCCGCTGTTCGAGCAGCTCGAGGACCTCGAGGGCTGCGTTGACGTGCTCGATCAGATGCTCACGCTGCCCGTGGTGCAGAAGCGCCTTGCCCAGACCAACCGCCGCATGGAGGTTATGCTGGGCTATTCCGACTCCTCCAAGGATGCCGGTCCTACCACGGCCATGCTCGCGTTGCACTCCGCGCAGGAGCGCATCGCCAAGTGGGCCGAGAAGAACGATATCGACCTGGTGCTCATGCACGGTCGCGGCGGTGCCGTGGGCCGTGGCGGCGGCCCGGCCAACAAGGCCGTGCTGGCGCAGCCCAAGGGTTCGGTCAACTGCTTCTTTAAGCTCACCGAGCAGGGCGAGGTCATCTTTGCCCGTTACGGCAACCGCACGCTGGCTCAGCGTCATGTTGAGTCCGTTGCCGCCGCAACGCTTTTGCAGTCGGCCCCGAGTGTCGAGAAGACCAACACCGAGACCACTCAGAAGTTCTGGGATATGGCCGAGAAGCTCAACACCGCAAGCCACGAGCGTTATCTGGACCTGCTGAACACCGAGGACTTTACACCGTGGTTCTCGACCGTGACGCCGCTGACCGAGGTCGGTCTGCTGCCGATCGGCTCGCGTCCCGCCAAGCGCGGTCTGGGCGCCAAGTCGCTCGATGACCTGCGTACCATTCCGTGGATCTTCAGCTGGAGCCAGGCGCGCATTAACCTGGCCGCTTGGTACGGCCTGGGCACCGCCTGCGAGCAGCTTGGCGATCTTGACCAGCTCAAGGCTGCCTACCAGGAGTGGCCGTTCTTCCGCACCTTTATCGACAACATCGAGATGTCGATCGCCAAGACCGACCAGCGCATCGCCAAGATGTATCTGCACCTGGGCGATCGCCAGGATTTGTCCGAGAAGGTCTTTACCGAGATGCAGCTCACGCGTAAGTGGGTCCTTGCCATCGTCGGTGACGAGTGGCCGCTGCAGCGTCGTCGCGTGCTCGGCTGCGCTGTCCGCGTGCGCAACCCCTACGTCGACGCTCTGTCCATCGCTCAGGTCCGCGCCCTTCGCGAGGTGCGTATGAACCAGGATGAGATGGCCGAGGAGAAGAAGGCCGAGTACATGAGCCTGATTCTTTCGACTGTGACCGGCGTCTCGGCAGGACTGCAGAACACGGGGTAATCGATAGCCCTGTGGCTCTCACCGGGACCCGATGGGTTTCCCTCTGAATGTGTCCTCGCACTTGAAGCCCCCTTATCCTGCTCCTCTGGAGCTGCGGATAAGGGGGCTTCGTGCTGCGGAATGCATTCAGAGGGAAACCCATCGGTCCCTTCGTCCTCGGTCTTCTGGGATTAAAGTTGAAGGGAAAAAGGCGCGCTTCGCGCATAGCGTGGGGTGCGGCGAGGGCTTCTTGCGTCCTGTGGAGTGTGCCTAAAAGTAAACCTATGGCGGGCCCTGCGATGTCCGACCTTTGGCGGATCAGCCGCTGGGTGAGGGTGGTGCTTGGGGCGACGTGCAAAAAACGGAGTTTTCAGCAGCCAAAGATTGACGCATAAGGCCATAGCCGGCTTTCGCTGCCTTTGTTGATGCTTTTGCACGACAATTGGGCCTTGGCGATGCCCGTATACGGCTGGTTTCTCGCCGCATGCTATCCAGATGGGACGAGTCATGAGGACTATCTACCTTTTGAAAGACTTTTGACACCAAAATCTTATCCCGCGATGCTGAATACTCGCAAAAATGCACGCTCCGGAGGGTACTACCCTGTTACGGCTAGAAATCCATGCGCCATTATATGCAATTAGTTGACGTATTTATGCAAGATGACTTACGCGCGCATGCCATCGGGGTGGACGTTCGTCTCGGCATTGCGTTGACCATCCTGCCCATAGTGTCTTTTACAGGCGGCTGCGGTCCTGTTTGGGATCGCGGCCGTTTTGTTGTGGGTCAAATATGAACGTTGTGTTAATGAGTCGGTGGACGGTGGTGTTTTTCGGTGAGCGGCGTATCCTTCCAACGGTTTATCTAGTGTGTCAGTTGAAAAGGAAGAGGGCGCTCGTCATTGTTTGAATGTGAACTGCCGTTTGACCACAAGACGTTGCATCTGGAGCTCGAGGATAAGAACTTCGCGGGTGTGATGGAAGGTCATCAAAACGAGCTTAAGACCACGAAATCGCAGGAAGAGCTGGTAGAGGAGTCGATTGACAACCCTTATGGTTCGCCTTCGCTCGAGGAGCTTTGTGCTGGCAAGAAGGATATCGTCATTATTAGCTCCGATCATACGCGCCCCGTTCCCTCGCGTGTGACGATGCCTATTCTGCTGCATCACATCCATTCCGCTGCGCCCGAGGCTCGAGTGCGTATTTTGGTTGCTACGGGTATGCACCGTCCGTCGACGCACGAGGAACTCGTCAATAAGTATGGCGAGGAGATTGTTGCCAACGAGGAAATCGTTATGCACGTCGCGACTGACGACAGCATGATGAAAAAGATTGGCACCCTGCCTTCTGGTGGCGAGTGCATCATCAACAAGATTGCCGCCGATTGCGATCTGCTGCTTGCCGAGGGCTTTATTGAGCCGCACTTCTTTGCCGGTTTCTCTGGTAGCCGCAAGTCCGTCCTGCCTGGCATCGCCAGCTACAAGACCATCATGTACAACCACAACGGTCAGTTTGTGAACGATTCCCATTCGCGTGCCGGCAACCTGTGCCACAACCACGTGAGCGAGGACATGTTTGCTGCCGCCGAGATGGCTCACCTTGCCTTTGTGCTTAACGTGGTGCTCAACGGCAAGCACGAGGTCATCGGCTCCTTTGCCGGCGACATCCACAAGGCGCACGAGGCTGGCTGCGAGTTCGTGAAGAGCCTTGCCGGCGTTGAGCCCGTCGAGTGCGAGATTGCCATCACCACCAACGGCGGCTACCCGCTCGACCAGAACATCTACCAGGCCGTGAAGGGCATGTGCTCTGCCGAGGCTACGCTTCCCGAGGGTGGTGTGATCATCGACGTCGCCGGCTGTGCCGACGGTCACGGTGGCGAGGGCTTCTATCACAACATCGCCGACAATGATCCGGCAGAGTTTGAGCGCGCCTGCATCGACCGTCCTAAGGACGAGACCCTGCCCGACCAGTGGACGAGCCAGATCTTTGCCCGCATCCTGGCGCATCACCCTGTGATCATGGTTACCGACCTGTGCGATCACCAGATGATCAAGGATATGCACATGACGCCGGTCAACACCCTCGATGAGGCGCTCAAGCTCGCCTTTGAGATGAAGGGTGCCGATGCCAAGGTGGCAGTCATTCCCGATGGCCTGGGCGTTGTCGTCGCGCAGCACTAGTGCGTGGCCCAAATGAATCGTTTATAACCGACAAGAAAGATAAGGTTTTATGCTTACCAAACTCCTCTGCGAATTCGGCGCAACGGCCCTCATGATCATCTTTGGTGTGGGCGTGCACTGCGATACCGTGCTCAAGGGCACCAAGTATCAGGGCTCCGGCCACATGTTTGCCATCACCACCTGGTCTTTTGGCATCTCGGTCTGCCTGTTTGTCTTTGGCGGCGCCGTGTGCATGAACCCTGCTATGGTGCTTGCCCAGTGCATCGTAGGCCTGGTGCCGTGGAGCAGCTGCATTCCCTTCATGATTGCCGATATGCTCGGCGGCTTTGTGGGCGCCGTAATCGCTTGGCTGATGTATGCCGATGAGTTCAAGGCTTCCGAGGGCGTCGTCGACCCCATTGCCCAGCGCAACATCTTCTCGACCAACCCCACCACCGAGGGCACGAACTATGCCCGCAACTTCTTCTGCGAGGCCATCTGCACCTTCGTGTTCATCAGCGCCATCCTTGCCGCTGCTAGCCGCGCTGGCGAGAACGTTCTGATGCTCGCCATCTGCGTTGGCCTGATCGTTTGGGCCGTTGGCATGGGCATGGGCGGCATCACCGGCTTCGCCATGAACCAGGCTCGTGACCTTGGTCCTCGCATGGCCTATCAGGTGCTGCCGATCAAGAACAAGGCTGACAACAACTGGAAGTACGGTCTGCTCGTTCCTGGCATCGCACCGTTTGTCGGTGCCGCTCTGGCCGCACTGTTTGTGCACGGTTTCTTGGGCATGTTCTAGTCCAAGGCTACATAGTTGTCCGCTGACCGCATGGGGTAACTTCCCAGCGCGTCCTCGGACATGCAAAAAGGCTCGCTGCGCACTTCGTGCGGCGAGCCTTTTTGCGTCCTGCGGAATGCGCTGGGAAGTTACCCCATGCGGTCAGCTGCGGGGTCTTTGTTGCGTTCGTACAAGCAACCCAACATATATATCTGAATTATGGATGGGAGGGGCTTGTTGCTGGTAGGGGCGTTGAAGCGCGAGTGACACTTTGGGATGCGTGGCGGCTTGGGTTGGGGTGATGCTTTGGGATGAGCTTCTTACTTAGCTGAAGAGGGGCTTTATGGCTGATAGGTAGTCTTTGGCTACGTCGGCTTTATCTGCTCGGAAGTTGTGCCAGGCCCACCATTGGACGGTGGCTACGAAGCTTGAGGCTATGTGGTGTAGTAAGAAGCTGCGGTCCATGGTGCCGGCGGGGCCTGCGGGGTCGACGGGGACGGTTTCGGCTGCGCGCGACATGATGGTCTTGCGTAAGCAGTCGGCGAAGACGCGTGAGCCGGCGCCGGCTACGAGGGC
>USHR01000049.1 GCA_900554495.1 uncultured Collinsella sp. | reverse complement strand
CTGCGCAAGACGGAAAGCACATTAAGTGCTTTCCTTTGCGTGCGGAACTCGCGACGAACTAAACAGCCAGGCACGCTGTGCACGTTCGTCATCATCCCGGGGGTTATCTGATGGAAGAAGGTGCGCCGGCTTTCGCCGGCGCTTAATAAGGGGTTTAGTTGGTAGCCATCTTTTTTGCTGCAGACTCGACGTAGCTTGCCATCTCATCGACGTCGCAGACGTCTTCGAAGCGGACGGGTTTGGACTCGAGTTCGGCGAGCTGTGCCGGGGCGACCGTGTTGGTTGCCTGCTCGAGCACGCGCATGGCCTCAAAGTCGTCTTCGGGAACGTTAAGCCCCAGGGCGTCGCAGCAGGCGCGCGGGAACTTGTAGGGGCTGGCGGTTGAAAGCAGCACGCGGGCCTTGGCGCCTTCGGCGGGGGCGACCTGCTCAAAGACGTGATAGCCACAAGCGGTGTGCGGGTCGATCACGTAGCCGTTTGCATCCCAGCAGCTCTTGATGGCAGCACGGACCTCGTTCTCACTGGCCCAACCGCAGCCAAACACGTTCTGGATCTTGGTCAGCAGCTCGGCGGGCACCTCGTAGCGACCCGTCTGGGCAAGCTGCTCCATAAGGCCGGCAACGAGCTCGCAGTCGCCATCGGACAGGAAGTAGAGCATGCGCTCCAGGTTGGAGCTAATGAGGATGTCCATCGACGGCGAGATGGTCGTGAAGAACGGACGGTTGCGGTCGTAGACGCCGGTGGTCAAGAAGTCAGCGAGCACGTTGTTCTTGTCGCTCGCGACGATGAGCTTGGCGACGGGCAGACCCATGCGCTTGGCGTAGTAGCCGGCCAGGATATCGCCGAAGTTGCCGGTCGGTACGCAGAACTCCACGGCGTCGCCAGCCTCGATAGCGCCGGCGCGCAGCAGCTGCGCATAGGCGGCAAAGTAGTAGACGACCTGCGGTACCAGACGGCCGACATTGATAGAGTTGGCGCTCGAAAGCACCGTGCCGGCGGCTTCCAGGCGCTCGGCAAGCTCCTTATCGGCAAAGATGCGCTTGACGGCGCTCTGGGCGTCGTCAAAGTTGCCGCGGATGCCGCAGACGGCGACGTTGTCGCCCTCCTGCGTGGACATCTGCAGGTTCTGGACGCGGCTAACCTTGCCCTCGGGATAAAAGACGGTGATGCCCGTGCCCGGAGCGTCGGCAAAACCGGCGAGCGCAGCCTTGCCCGTGTCGCCCGACGTGGCGGTGACGATCATGATGCGCTCGGCGCCGCCGTCCTTGGCGGAAGTGCGGGCCATCAGACGGGGGAGCATCTGCAGGGCGACGTCCTTGAAGGCACTTGTAGGGCCGCCAAAGAGTTCCATCACATAGGTCTGAGGGGCGTCAACACCCGGCGCAGCGTCGAGTTTGACGAGCGGCGTAACCTCTTCACTCGCGAACGTGCCGCGGTATGCCTCGTCGACACACGCCGAAATTTCTTCGGCCGTGTAATCATTCAGTAACATTCCCAACACATCTTGAGCGATTTCAAAGTACGATTTAGCTGCAAGCGAGCTGATATCGACCTGCTGGGTGCCGAGCTCGTCCGAGACAAACAAACCCCCGTCGGGAGCGATGCCGGTACGGATTGCCACCTTACTTGAGCACGATAAAGTGCGTCCTCGTGTACTATGATAAGTTCCCATATAACACTGCTCCTCGGATGCCTTGGTCCCAATCGGTGAAACCATGGTATCAGAGCACGCAAAATAGGTTCGCAGAGGCTTTTAGAAAGGTAACCTCCAGCCCATGATTAAGATTGCCAAGTTTGGCGGCTCGTCGGTCGCCGACGCCGAACACTTCAAGAAGATCAAGGCCATCGTCGATGCCGACCCTGCCCGCCGTTTTGTGGTGGTTTCTGCCTGCGGTCGCCGCTTTAAGGGCGACACCAAGGTGACCGACCTGCTCTACCTGGTTAACGCGCACGTTAAGTATCACGTGTCGTGCGAGGAGTTGCTCGAGGACATTGGCCAGCGCTATTTTGATATCGCTGACGAGCTGGAGCTCACCTATCCCATCCGTGAGGAGTTCGCGGCCTTTGCCGAGCGCGCCCGCTCGGGCGGCTACTCCACCGAGGAGCTTGTGAGCCGTGGCGAGTACTTTACCGCCCGCCTGATGGCCGAGTACCTGGGCTTACCGTTCCTGGACGCCGCGACGGTTGTGGCGTTCCATCACGACGGTACGCTCAGCATGAATCGCACCTCTGAGCTGGTGCAGGAGTACGGTCAGCAGGGCGGCTTTGTTATGCCCGGTTTCTACGGCGCGACGCGTGAGGGCCAGATCAAGCTGCTCGATCGTGGCGGCGGCGATATCTCGGGCTCGATTCTGGCCAAGTGCCTGGGCGCCGACCTTTACGAGAACTGGACCGACGTTTCGGGCTTCTACTCTGCCGATCCGCGTATTGTTCCCGAGGCTCAGCCCATCGCCCGCGTTACCTACGAGGAGCTGCGCGAGCTTTCGTACATGGGTGCAAGCGTCCTGCACGAGGAGGCCGTGTTCCCCGTGCGCGAGGCGGGTATTCCGCTGGTCATCAAGAACACCAATGCGCCGCAGGACCCCGGCACCATCATTAGCGAGACGGCTGACGAGGGCGAGGCAGAGCCCATCATTACCGGTGTGACCGGCAAGCGCGGTTTTGTCGCCATCAACGTTGCCCGCGACCGCACCAAGCCCCGCGTTGGCTTTATGCGCCGCGCGCTTTCGGTCTTCGAGCGCTATGACGTTTCCGTCGAGCACATGCCCACTGGTGTCGACCGCTTTGGCGCCGTGGTGCAGGAGCAGGATGTGCACGATTCGCTGTACTCGCTTGTGGGCGACATTCAGCAGGAGGTCGAGCCGCTCGAGATCGAGGTTGTCGAGGGCCTGGCGCTCATCGCGACCGTCGGTCGTAACCTGCGCGGTCGTGCAGGTATTTCGGGCCATCTGTTTGGCATGCTCGGCCAGGCCGGCGTGAGCGTGCGCATGATTTCGCAGAGCTGTGACGAGATCAATATCATTATCGGTGTCGAGGAGAAGGACTTCGACCTGGCGATTCAGACCATTTACCGTGCCTTCTCCGACGAAAACGGCATTGTGAAGGTCTCCGATCTGGAGGCTCCTGCGCCGGTCGATCCCGCTCTGGCCGCGCTCAAAAAGTAGCGACTGTTCGGTAGATTTTTGGGTCATGTCTCAAAAATCTACGGCGGGGCGTTTCGTTTCGGTTTCGTTTCGACGGGGCGGGTTTCATGCCCGCCCTGTTCTTGTATAAACTGGCAACAATAATCGGCCTGCTCGGCGTGCGGGCAAAAGCCACAACCTTTAAAGGGGGAAGCATGAAACAGTACACGGTTGCTATTTTGGGCGCGACGGGAGCCGTGGGCACCCAGATGCTCGAGTGCCTCAACGAGCAGGAGTTCCCGGTCGGCAAGCTCAAGCTGTTGGCAAGCGCACGCTCCGCGGGCAAGACCGTTGAGTTCCGCGGCGAGCAAATCGTGATCGAAGAGGCTTGTCCCGAGGCCTTTGAGGGCTGTGACATCGTGCTTGGCGCTGCCGGCGACGATATCGCCAAGGAATTGCTGCCCGAGGCCGTAAAGCGCGGCGCTGTCGTGGTCGACAACAGCCATGCCTTCCGCATGGATCCCGAGGTGCCGCTGGTCGTACCCGAGATCAATGCCGACGATATCAAGTGGCATCACGGCCTTATCGCCAACCCCAACTGCGCGACCATTATCGGCCTGGTTCCCACCTGGCCGCTGCATCAGCTTGCCGGCGTAAAGCGTATGATCGTGTCCACGTATCAGGCAGCTTCGGGCGCCGGTGCCCCCGGTATGGCCGAGCTCGAAGCACAGCTTGCCGCCCTGGGCCGTGGCGAGGAGATTCCCGAGCCGCGCGCCTTCGCCGCCCAGCTGGCGAGCAACCTGATTCCGCAGATTGGCGGCGTCAAGGAGGAGGACTTTACCTCCGAGGAGATGAAGCTGCAGAACGAGGGTCGCAAGATCATGCATCTGCCCGAGCTGCGCGTGAACTGCACCTGCGTGCGCGTGCCCGTGCTGCGTTCGCACTCCGAGAGCATTACGCTCGAGTTTGAGCGCGACATCACGGTGGAAGAGGCCCGTGCTGCGCTGGCTGCCGCTCCGGGCGTGAAGCTGGTTGACGATATGGCTGCCGAGGATGCACACGACCGCTTCCCCATGCCGATGGATACGTCCGACCAGGACCTGATTTGGGTCGGCCGCGTGCGTCGTGACATCTCCAACCCCGAGGCCGCGCGTGGCATCACCTTCTGGTGCTGCGGCGACCAAATCCGTAAGGGCGCGGCAACCAACGCCGTCCAGATCGCTAAGCTGCTCTGCGAGTAGTGTGACCTGTCCGGCGGGGGCCGGGCTTGGTTTTCAGAACGTCCTCGACCATGTGTGGCGCCTTGTCCTGCTCCTTCGGAGCCGCGGACAAGGCGCCACACTGGTTTGCGGAGTGTCCTGAAAGCTAAGCCCGGCCCCCGCCTGCGGTGACTCGGCTGCGAGCAGTCTGCGATGGGGCCGTTGTTGGTTGGGGCCGCTGGGCTGATGTGGGGGCGCGTGGTTGTTGCGGGCCTTGGTCCCGGCGGCGGCCTCGGCGCTTCACGCCTGCCTCCTTGGGGGACTGTGGAGCGCGGATCGCAGCTGCGGCGCGTTGCGCCTGCTGCCTTGGGCAACTTTGGGGTCGATTGAGGTTGTCTGCACAATTCGCGGTATTATGTTTGCGGAGTTTTGAAAGGAGCCGCTGGTGGTCACGACGACGTTTGCTTCGCCTTTGGGCGAAATCCTGCTTGCCGCTGATGGCCGCGGTTTGACGGGGCTTTGGTTTGAGGGGCAGGAGCACTTTGGCTCCACGCTTCTCAAAGAAGATCCCGAACATGTTGAAGGCGCCGATGCGGTTTCTGGTGCTGGCGGCATGTCTTCGGTGAATCCGACAAACGGTGTGGCTTCTTCGGTACTTGAGCGTTCTTGGGCTTGGTTGAATGCTTATTTTGCAGGGCAGGAACCTCGGTTTACGCCGCCGTTGCATTTGATTGGCACGGCGTTTCAACGTGAAGTTTGGTACGAGCTGCTTTCTATTCCGCGTGGCGAGGTCGCCACGTATGGCGAGATTGCCCAGCGTGTTGCGGCTCGACATCGTGTACCGGGAAACGAGGACCCCGTTGTGTCTCCCCGTGCCGTGGGGGCCGCGGTCGCGCGTAATCCCATTTCGATTATTGTGCCGTGCCATCGCGTGGTTGCCGCCGATGGTTCGCTCAACGGATATGCCGGCGGGCTTGATCGCAAGGAGTGGCTGCTTCGGCTTGAGGGCGCGTACGAGGACTAACGTTCAAGCACTTTGCATGGCCAAGACACCCTGAAAGAACGAGTCGCCGTCCTTTCGCGGCCGGCATGCGTCCAAGCGCTCGGCATATGTGCCTTAAGTTTGGCTAAGCCCTATCCAGCGTTTTTAGAAACGTGCAGGTTGAGCAGCTAAGGCTGCGCTAAGGCGGCTGGCGGTGCGCTATCATCGGCAATATCGAAATCTGTATAGCCGCGCGCCAAAGGAACAACTATGAAGCTGATGCTTGCCGAGGACGAACCCGGCCTCTCCCGCGCCCTTACCGCGATTCTTCAACATAGCGACTACGAGGTCGATACCGCGCTCGATGGTCTGACGGCGCTCGAGTATCTGCTCGCCAACGACTATGACGCCGCAATTCTGGACATCATGATGCCCGGCATGGACGGTATCGAGGTACTCAAGCGCACACGCGCCGCCGGTAAGCGACTGCCCATCATCATGCTCACGGCAAAAAGCGAGGTGTCCGATAAGGTCGAGGGCCTGGATGCCGGTGCCAACGACTACCTGACCAAGCCGTTCGCCGCCAAGGAGCTGCTCGCACGCATTCGCGCCATGACGCGTGCCGCGACGGCAATTGACGCCACGACGCTCAGCGTGGGCAACGTGCGCCTCGACACGGCATCGTGCACACTCGTGGGCCCTTTGGGCGAGGAGCACCTGGCCAATCGAGAGTTTCAGCTTATGGAGCTCTTTATGCGCAACGCCGGCACGCGCATGCCCACCGAGCGTTTGATGCTCGAAGTTTGGGGTGAGGACGCGCCCGAAGGCGCTAACGTGGTGTGGGTCTATATCTCGTACCTGCGCAAAAAGCTGACGGCGCTTGGTGCCAACGTGGCCATCCGTGCATCGCGCAACCAGGGCTATTCGCTCGAGGTTGTTGAGGAGGGCGAATAGGCGTGAGCGCGAGTGCGTGGTGGAAGCGCACGACGGCAAAGCTCGGCATGGGCGCGGACTCGGGTAATCCGGGGCGCGCCGATGCTGCCAGTGCAATGGGACGTCGCCTGCGTCGTAAGTTCATCCTGGTTGCCATGGGTGCCGTGACCGCCGTGCTTACGCTTATCATCGCCGGCATCAATATCGTCAACTACTCGCATGTCTGCAAGATGGCCGACGCTCGTCTGGACTATATCTTGGCGGGCAAGGACGGCATCGATTGGACGGATGAGCCCAAGACCGATCTCGGCGAGGATGTGGGCGCCGGTAAGACCGCTGCCGGTGACAGGGTGGTCATGCGCACCGGGCACTTCGAAGGTATGACGGCGGAGTCTCCCTTCGACACGCGCTACTTTACGGTGTCGATTGCCGGTGGGCAGGTGACCGATGTCAACACGGCCCGCATTGCCGCGGTGGGTGCCAAGCGTGCTGCACGCATCGCTGCAGGACTATATTCCAAGGGTTGGACCTCGGGCTTTTCTGGTAACTACCGCTATACGGTTACGGTTCAGGGCGACGAGACCACCTATGTGTTTGTGGACTGCTCGCGCGAGCTTGCAAGCTTTCATTCGTTTTTGAGCGCGAGCGTGGCGATTAGTTGCATTGGCTGGCTGGCGGTGTTGGCAATTGTGGCGGGTGCCTCGGGCGCGGTGATTCGGCCGATGGTCGAGAGCTACAGCAAGCAAAAGCGCTTTATTACCGATGCAAGCCACGAGATCAAGACGCCGCTGGCCGTGATTGATGCCGCCAATGAGGTGCAAGAGATCGAGAGCGGCGAGAGCGAGTGGACGCAGAGCATTCACGAACAGGTTGCACGGTTGACGGCGCTCACGGAGCGTCTGGTGTTTTTGGCTCGCATGGACGAGGGTTCGGCGGGCTTTACCATGATATCGATCGATCTTTCGGAGGCAGTGGACAAGGCGGCGTCGCCGTTTGAGTCGGTGGCGGTTTCGCGTGGCAAGCGTCTGTCGACGTCGATTGCGAGTGGCGTGCGGGCCCATGCCGATGCTGCAGCGGTGGCGCAGGTGGTTGAGCTGCTGCTGGATAACGCCACGCGCTATGCGAGTGAGGGCAGTGTAATTGAGTTGAGTCTGCGTGCCGTCTCACGCGGTGCAGGCAAAGGTTCGGCCGAGCTTGTCGTTTCGAACGCCGTGGACGAGCTGCCCGAAGGCGACCTAGATCGATTGTTCGACCGCTTCTATCGTGCGGACGTGTCGCGCAGCTCCAAGACGGGCGGCTCGGGCGTGGGCCTATCCGTGGTGCGTGCCATCGCCGAAGCCCATGGTGGGAGCGCTTCTGTCTGCGGCCACGGCAACCAGATCACCTTCACCGTCCGCCTCTAAAACCTGCCAAAATGAACCTGTCCCTTTTTGGTCGGTGCGAAATGGGTAATACTAAAGAGTTATCCGACCAGATGGGAATTAATCGATGGCCTATATCGAATTCAAAGACGTCATCAAGGCATACGGCGAGGGCGACGCCCGCATTCACGCACTCGACGGCGCGAGTTTTACGGTCGAGCGCGGCGAGCTCGCCATCATTTTGGGTGCTTCAGGCGCCGGTAAAACGACGGCGCTCAACATCTTGGGCGGCATGGACACGGCAACTTCCGGCACCGTGACGGTGGACGGGCGCGACGTGAGCTCCGCTAACGAGGCGCAGCTCGTGGAATACCGCCGCGCCGACGTCGGCTTTGTCTTCCAGTTCTACAATCTGGTCCCCAACCTGACGGCCCTCGAAAACGTTGAGCTCGCAGCTCAGATTTGCCCCGATTCGCTCGATGCCGAACAAACGCTTCGCCAGGTTGGCCTGGGCGAGCGCCTGGGCAACTTTCCGGCACAGCTTTCGGGCGGCGAGCAGCAGCGCGTGTCCATCGCCCGCGCACTGGCAAAGAACCCCAAGCTGCTTCTGTGCGACGAGCCCACGGGCGCGCTCGACTATAAAACCGGCAAGCAGATCTTGCAGCTGCTGCAGGATACCTGCCGCAAGCAGGGCATTACGGTCATCATCATCACGCACAACTCCGCGCTCGCGCCCATGGCCGATCGCCTGATTCGCTTTAAGAGCGGCCGCGTGGAGAGCGAGACGGTCCAGCAAAATCCCGTGCCTATCGAGACGATCGAGTGGTAGCGCCCATGGATCAGGACCGCCAAAACAGCCAACGCCGCGACGCGCAGAACACGGAGCGCGAGCAGGATTTTACGACCTACCGCACTGCCCAAAGCTCAAACGATATGGTGCCGACGGTGTTTCGCCGCGGTGTCTACCGCACGATTCGCGGCAGCCTCAAACGCTTCTTGTCTATCGTCGTGATCACCGCGCTCGGCGTGAGCGTGATGTGCGGCCTTAAGGCGGGTTGCGAGGACCTGTGCGATTCGGTTGACGCCTACTTCGACCAGCAAAATGTCTATGACATTAACGTGCAGTCGACCTATGGCCTGACTGACGATGATCTCGACGCCATCCAAGAGGTCGATGGCGTCGAAACGGCCGAGGGCATCTACACCGAGACCGCCTACACCGCCGTGGGCACAACGCGCGAGCGCGTGGTCGTGCAAAGTCTCTCCAAGGAGAATATCGATCAGCCAGTGCTCGTGAACGGCGATTTGCCCGAGAGCGCCGATGAGGTCGCGGTGACTTCGAAGTTCCTGAAGGCTTCGGGCAAAAAGCTCGGCGATACGGTGAGCTTTGCTGCCAACGATGCGAGCTCGTCGAACCAAAGCGCCAAGGATCAGTTTGCCGATGGCGATTACACCATCACGGCCGAGGTTCTCGATCCCACTGATGTGAGCTCCGACTCGACGGTCAACGCCTTCCGTGCCGCCTCGGCGGCGGACTATAAGTTCTATGTGAGCGAGGACGCCGCGACATCTTCTTCCTACTCCGCGGTCCACGTGGTCGTCGAGGGAGCCAAGGATCTCAACTCATATTCGGATGCCTACGCGGCAAAGATCAATGAGGTCAAGGGCAATATAGAGAAGATCCGCGAGGAGCGTGAGAAGGCGCGCGCTCAGGAGCTGACGGTCGACACGCCGACAAGCTTGGATGCGGCCGAGCGTCAGGCCGCCATGCTCTTTGGGATCGAGCAGGACAACATCAATCGCATGGCCGAGGGCAGCGACGAGCGTGCGCAGGCGCAAGCCGACCTGGACCAGCGCCGTGCCGCCGCCGACCAACAGTTTGCCGACGCCCGCGCCGAGCTTTCCGATCTGGGAGAATGCACCTGGTACATCCAGGACCGCGGCAATATCGCAAGCTACTCGAGCGTGGAGAGCGATAGCTCGTCAATTGAAGCCATCGCCACGGTGTTCCCGTTCATCTTCTTTATCGTCGCCGTGCTCATCAGCCTTACCACCGCCACGCGTATGGTCGAGGAGGAGCGCACGCTCATCGGCCTGTATAAGGCGCTCGGCTATTCGCGCGGACGCATCCTGTCCAAATACGTGGACTATGCGCTGTGGGCTTGTCTGATCGGCGGCGTGCTCGGCAACATCATCGGATTTGTGGGCCTGCCGCTGTTCTTGTTTACGGTGTTCGACGACATGTACTCGCTGCCCCAGATGTTGCTTTCGTACGACATCGTGTCCTCGATCGTCTCGGTGGCGCTGTTTGCCGTGGGCGTGGTGGGCGCCACGATTATCGCCTGCCGCCACGAGATGGCCGAGACTCCGGCCTCGCTCATGCGCCCCAAGGCCCCGCGCGCCGGCTCGCGTATCTTGCTCGAGCGCATCGGCTTTATCTGGCGCCGCATGGGCTTTTTGAACAAGGTGGCAGCACGTAACCTGTTTCGCTACAAAAAGCGCGCCTTTATGACCATCTTCGGTATCGCGGGTTGCACCGCGCTTGTGATCTGCGGTATGGGTATTCGCGACACGTCGGTCGCGCTTTCGCCCAAGCAGTATGGGCATATCACGCGCTATGACTTGCTGGCGGTTGCCAATCCCGACGATTTTTCGCAGACGTGCGCGGCATTGGATGAGCGCAGCGCGGCTAAGGATTCTAACGTGACGGTGTCTTCGACGCTGCCGATTATGACCGACAACGTCACCTTTACATTTGGCGGCAAGAGCGAGACCGTGCAGCTGATCGTGGTGCCCGATGACCGCACGAACGACCTGGACGACTACGCGCGTCTCGAGGATGAGTCCAAAGAGCCACTGTCTTTGCGTGACGGAGACGTGTATCTGAGCAAGAGTTCACAGCTGGTTCTTGGGATTCAGCCGGGCGACACGGCGCAGGTCCAGGATTCGTCGCTCAACGTCGCCAAGGTCAAAGTCAGCGACATCTCGCTCAACTATTTGGGCAACACGCTCTATATGACGCAGGGCACCTATGAGCGCGCGTTCGGCCGAAGCGCGCGTCTTAACGGCATCTTTGTGCTGCTTAAGGGCTCGTCGGCCGACCAGATTGCGTTTAGCAAGAATCTTAAGAGTGACGGTTGGCTCACCATCTCGAGCACGGCCGAACATTGGCAGAACTACGAGGCGAACTTCACTATCATCAATTCCGTCGTGGTGCTCGTGACCTTTATGGCGGCGTGCCTGTCGTTTGTGGTGGTGTTTACGTTGTCCAACACGAATATCTCCGAGCGCGAGCGCGAGCTGGCGACCATCAAGGTGCTGGGCTTCCGCCGTGGCGAGGTACACCATTACGTCAACAAGGAGACGTTGATCCTCACGGCGATTGGCACCGCACTGGGCGTGCCGCTGGGTGGCCTGCTTGCCGAGAGCTTTACGTACATCCTGCAGATGCCGTCGCTGTACTTTGACGTCGAAGTCGAGCCGCTGAGCTACGTGCTTGCCGTGGTGCTTTCCTTCGGCTTTACGTTTATCGTCAACCTCGCCACCAACCGTACCCTCAATAAGATCGACATGGTCGGCGCCCTCAAGAGCGCCGAGTAGCCTGCCAAAAAGGGACAGGTTTATTTTGGCAGGTTTTATCTGGGCAAACGCCGGACAACCATTAGATGGCCCGGCGTTTGTTGCTTTGCTATCTTCTGCTCGCAAGCGTTGATGAGAGGCTCTCTTTAGCCTTCGAGATTGGGCTTGAATGGGTTGTATGCCACAAAACGGGCCTATCTACTACGTTTAATTGGATACCCTCAACTATGCCGGGAAAACGAAAAATAAAACCGACGCTCCTATAAGTTGTCAAGAGGCAGTTTGCGGGAGCGTTCTCT
>USHR01000048.1 GCA_900554495.1 uncultured Collinsella sp. | reverse complement strand
AACTGCGGGAACGGCCTATCCGCTCAATGTGTTCGGCTGAGATCGGAAATCAACCAAATTCAGTCAAATTGGCCTAATTTAGTCCAACCCGTGAAGAACCTGTGAAGCCGACCGCTGTACACGAAGGGCAAAACGCCGCGAGCGGTAGCCGTCAACCGTTGGCAGATTCTACCGCGAAAACGATAGCACCAGGCAACACAATCGAAGTATCAATGATCGCGTAGATATCGAGGCGCCATGGACGAAGAGCTTGATTACCTATGGGAGACCCTGGGCCTTGAGATCACTGCCGACCTTTGGCCCGAACGGGACAAAATCCATCCCACACTGCGCCCCGCCATTACTGTGGTGCAGGCAAAATACCGCCGTGCATCCTTTTTGATCATGCGGATGTCATGGCACGCGGGACTCCCCGACCTTAAGCGAATCCAGGCAAGCCTCGTCGAGTTGTCCGGTATGCCGACCGTCATATCCGAGGCGCACCTGGAGCAGCGCCAGCGCGAGCGACTGCAACAGCAGAGGATTCCCTTTATCTGCCCCGGCGTTCAGGCATATCTGCCCTTTATGGACGAGGAGTACTGGAGCGGCAAGCCCAACAAACACGTAAAGGTCTACGATCCGCACGAATGGGCACAGCTGGCGGACTGACTGGGGCAGGCCCGCCGGCGGAAAGTGCGTCCCAGATTTCAAGCTCAAACTGGTCCCCACTTTCCCGTCGAGCCCTCAACCGGAAACCGTGTCCCACAATCGAAGCTCAGAATGGGACGTGCTTTCCGCAACCGGCCACTTTGGGAAAGCGCATCCCATTCTGGAAGCGAATTCCGGGTCGCACTTTCCGCAGCCGCTACAGCAACGCCTCGGCCCAAGCCGCTTCCCTAAAGCCGGGAATCGCAAAGTCGTCGCCCACCAGCAGCGGACGCTTGACCAGCATGCCGTCGGTCGCCAGCAGCTCGTAGCACTCCCGATCCGTCATGCCCGCATCCAGACGCGCCTTCAGGCCCAGCTCTCGATATTTCATGCCCGACGAATTAAAGAAGCGCCGCACCGGCAGCCCCGAACGAGCAATCCAGGTCGCAAGCTCATCAGCCGTGGGATTGTCCAAAACGATATCGCGATCGATATACTCTACCCCATGTTCGTCCAGCCATGCCTTGGCCTTCTTACAGGTCGAGCACTTGGGATATTCAACAAACAGTACAGTCATGGGAATCCTCCGAATATAGATCGGCCAACGCAGGCACACGCCACACGAGGCGCCTTCGTATGATGGGCCAATTGTAGCCCGCGGGTCACACGTTAAACGAACCGTACCCCGAATCCGCGCTTGATAAACGGCAGCAGTTCCATTGCCTCGGGCGTGATATGGCCCGCAACGTTCATGCGCTCGT
Organism: uncultured Collinsella sp.; assembly: GCA_900554495.1. Lineage (GTDB taxonomy): Bacteria > Actinomycetota > Coriobacteriia > Coriobacteriales > Coriobacteriaceae > Collinsella. The sequence continues at coordinate 10,587 of USHR01000048.1, read as the reverse complement.
CACCGGGAAGATCGACCCGCGCAATCTCAAGCTCGCCTTCGTAGCGCCCATATCCGCTATTGCTCACAGCGATCGACCCCGCCTTTCGCGGCAGGCCGGCTCCGGCATCCGTCGGCACGGAATCCGGCTTAAGCTTCGTACGTGACTCCTGAGACCTAAAGATGAGGACACTCGAGTCGGGCCGGTCGTGATGAATCTGCCCGCGCACATAGGCATAACCGGGCTCAAGCTCGCATTGCAGGTCCACGTATCCGGCGGAAACTTGAGCAAACTGCGCCCAGCCCGCATCGGAAAGATCGGGGTCGCCGACCAACACAATGTCGCAATCGGCGCCATGTGCAAGCTCAAGCATATTGAGAGCAACCTTTGACGCGCGACCACGCTGCGCCTCGACCGTCGGCAGTCCCTCGAATACCGGCCCGCGAACGTTAGCATCACCCGGCACAAAAGCCATGATTTCGAATCCAAGCGCCGCAAGACGAAGATTCGTCCGAGCAACATCTTCAAGAGCTAAACCGGTATAAGGCTTGGGGTAAAAATTGTGGCAGGCGGCAAAACGAGTCACATCGGCGCCGGCTTCACGCCACGATGCGATTTCATCAGAACTCACCGTCGATGCATTGACCACAATGCGAAATACACCGGACAGCTCCGCGACCCGCTGGGCGCTAAAGCCATAGTCCAAACGAAGGTATTCCAACCCCAGATCGCGCAGGTCCTCGATACGCTCAAGCCCGAGCAAATCGCACGTACGCGGCCCCACATCGGCAATGAGCGCAATGCCGCGGGCGGAAAGCAGCGACAGAACATGACGGACTTTATCTGCATACGCCGCTCCCCCATCCTCGGGAATATGCAGCGAGGTGAACGCATAGCGCGCACCCGCCGCGGCACCACGCTCAATCGTCCGCTCAATATCCTGCAGAGGGCTGGAAAGATAAATCGAAATACCCGTTTTCACGCTTCAACGCTCCTTTAAAAAAGGCCGGCGGAGCAGTTAGCCCCGCCGGCACAACCATAGCATCAAGAAATCTGCCGCGCACCGCGAGCCCCGAGCAACACGGCTCGCGATATCAAACTACTCGCCAAAGAACTCGTTGATCTTCTGCTCGTCGACGCCAAAGAACCACGTCAGGACAAAGCCGGCGGCATAGGCAAGCAGCATAGCGGCAACGTAGCCGAGCTGCTGGCCAGGAACAACGATCAGTAGGCCAAACAGACCGGAAACGCCCTGAGAAACCGTGCCGATGTGAAGCAGCGCCGCGAGCGCGCCGCCAAATCCGGCACCCAGGCAGGCCGTCACAAACGGACGAACGAGCGGCAGCGTAACAGCATACATCAGAGGCTCGCCCACACCCAGGATTCCAACGGGGATGGACTCTGCGACGTACTTCTTGAGCTTGGCGTTCTTGGTCTTAAAGTACAGCGCCAAACCGGCACCGACCTGGCCGCCGCCAGCCATCATAAGGATGGGAAGCAGGTAATTGATACCCTTGGTAGCGCCGTCGGGATCGTTGAGCATAGCGTGGATCGGCGTGAGCGCCTGATGCAGGCCGACGGACACCAGCGGCAAGAAGCCTGCCGACAGGATATAGCCGCCCAGGACGCCCAGCTTCTCGAAGATAAAGGTCAAAACGCTAAAGATGGCAGTCGTCAGCCATGCGCCAACCGGCTGGATGACGAGCATCAGAGCAAAGGCGCCGATGATGAGCACCAGCAGCGGGGACAAGAACGTGTCGAGTGCGTTGGGCATAACCTTGCGAATCTGACGCTCCATCCAGGCAAAAAATGCACCAGCGATGAGAGCCGCGATCATGCCGCCCGCTGCGGGGTTGTACTGCGCATTGGTGAGCGGCAGCAGAATGGCAGTGGCAGGATCAGCCGCGCCAGGCGCAAGCAGGGGCATGGCACTGTTGGCGATGCACATCATGCCGGCGATGCCGCCCAGCGCAGCGGAGCCACCAAACTCACGCGCCGCGTTATAGCCCACCAAGATGGGCAGATAGGCAAACAGGGCCCAGCCCATGGAACGAATGCCCTGGTACCACCACTCGCCTGCAAGCGCGCCTGCCGTCGAGACGTTAATGACGTTGCAGATACCGTTGATGAGGCCAGCCGCAATGATGCCGGGAAGCAGGGCGACGAAGACATTGGAAATCTTCTTGAGGAAGGCCTGAACCGGCTTGGACTCGTACTTGGCCTTCTGCGCGGCCTTGTTTGTGGCCGCAGCGTCAACCACGCTCTCGTCGGCAACGCCTTTCGCAAGGCCGGTGAGCTTGGAGAACTCCTCGAGCACCTTATTCACCTTGCCCGGACCCAGCACGATCTGCATCGTGTCGTCCTCGACCAGGCCCATCACGCCGTCGAGCGCCTTAATACCCTCCGTGTCGACGTTGCCCGTGTCTTTGACGGTCACGCGCAGGCGCGTCATGCACGCCGCGTTTGCGAGCACGTTGTCTTTACCGCCCAAAAGGTCCAGCAGCTTTTGAGCCAGCTCTTTGTTCGTCATAACTCCTCCTTGTATTGGGTATCTCGTCTGGATGTCATATCAGCTCACGCCGCGCACCTATTGGGCGTCGGCATTGCTCTTCTCATGGCCACTCACCGCAGTACGGACATGGCCGTGCGCCCGTTCAAGAGCTACCGCAGCCTGCTCGGCATCGCAGTCCAACAGCACCGAGACAATAGCGGTTTTTACGTGGCCGCCGGCATCCGCAAGCGCCTGAACAGCGCGCTCGCGCGTGCAGCCGGTCGCCTCCATCACGATGTTCTGGCCGCGCACCACCAACTTCTCGTTCGTCTGCTGCACATCGACCATCAGGTTTTGGTATACCTTGCCGATCTTGACCATGGCACCGGTCGAAATCATGTTGAGAATGAGCTTTTGAACCGTTCCCGCCTTGAGCCTCGTTGAGCCGGTCAGCACCTCGGGACCGGGCACGGGCTCAATGGCAAGATCTGCGCTCTCCCCGATCTTCGACCCTTGGTTGCAGGCAATTGCAATGGTCTTGCACCCAGTTGCCTTGGCGTACGCAAGGCCGCCCACCACATAAGGAGTACGGCCGCTTGCCGCCAGGCCAACGACAAGATCCTTGTCCGAGAGTCCACGCTCCCGCAGGTCGCTCGCGCCAAGCTCCTCGCTGTCTTCGGCACCTTCGACAGCCTTGATAAACGCCGTCTCGCCTCCGGCAATGAGCCCGACAATCAGATCGGGTGACACGCCAAACGTGGGCGGACACTCCGAAGCGTCGAGTACGCCCAGACGACCGCTGGTGCCTGCGCCCATGTAAAAGACGCGCCCGCCGCGCTCGAGTGTCTCAGCAGCCCAGTCGATTGCCATGGCAACCTGGGGCAACACTTTCGTGACCGACTGGACGGCACGAAGATCCTCATCGTTCATCGTCGTGACGATTTGCAGCGATGTCATCGTATCGAGGTCCATTGACCTTTGATTACGCTGTTCGGTCGTGAATTTTGTTAAATCGAGCATTTCATTCACCTCATCTTTCCTGTTTCTCGATGTAGTTTTGCTTTATGACATGCGTCGCCCGTTCGTAGTCGCTGGCAACGTAAGCAGCGTACAGGGCATCGACAACCATAAGCTGGGCCATACGCGAAGCCATGGCACCGCTGCGGACCAAGGGTTCACTCGCAGCGACGCCGAGCACGGCATCGGCCATGGTGGCAAGCTAGGATGATCCATCTACTTTGGTAACGGCCACAACGGGACAGTTGTGACGTTGAGCCTCGGCGGTGCAGTCCAGCACCTCTTGCGTCAAGCCCGAGTAACTAAAGGCGATTGCCATATCGCCCTCATGCATGTTCTTGGCACATAAGAGCTGATCATGCCAGTCGTCGTACAGATGGCACTCTTTGTCGACACGCATGAGCTTTTGCGCCAGGTCGTGCGCGACCAAACGAGAAGCACCAATACCGAACAGATTGACCGCGCGTGCCCGCTTAAGACGGGCCGCGCATCGCTCCAAGACGGTGTAATCGAGCGTTCGCGCCGTCGCCTCGATTGTGCGCACGTTGCTTTTCATCACCTTCCCCACGATACGTTCGACGCTGTCATCCATGGAGATGTCCTCGAGGGCTATGTCTTTCTTGTCACCTAAGAGCGCCAGCTCGGCAATCAGTTCGCGCTGGAACTCCTTGTAGCCCGCAAAACCCAAACGCTTGCAAAAGCGCAAAATGCTCGAGGGCGAGGAGAACGTGACATCGGCAAGACCGCGGACGGACAGCCCGACCACCTCGTGCGGATGAGCGCTTACATATGCGATGACATTGCGTTCCGCCGGGCTCGCGCTGAGCTCACGCTCGCGAAGCCGCAAAAGCAATCCGTTTGCCATCTCAAACACCTCCGTTGAGAAGAATTAAAGACCAACGAACGATTCGTACCGGATACAAACAGCTTTTGCGGTACATTGTGCCGCATCGTGGCGCACAAAGGGCGAGCGTTCTACCGCTCGCCCCTCAAATCCGACCGCTCGGAAATACGCGCGACACAAAATAATTCAACGAGGTTGCATTATCAGAAACGGGTTTGTTACCGGCTAGCGCCTCGCATGGGCGCCGATCGGCCGAGTCGCATGGCGCACCAACGCCGCTGCCAGCAATACCAACAGCATGGCGGTGACATAGCCCGCAGCATCGAATCCTAAATCGATAACGTCGAAATGCCTGCCGGGAACAAAGATCTTATGCACCTGATCGCCAACGGAGCAGGCGGCGCAAAAGAGCAATACGGGCACGCAACGGGAGCATACGCTCCACGGACGCCTGGAAAGGCAAACCACGACCACGGAGGCGAATAATCCGACGAAGAAAAACTCTACGGTATGGGCAACGCGACGGACGTTTGTGCCCACCCACATGCGAATGGAAGCAAGTCGGCCAGACCGGACATTCGAGGCAGCCGAATCGGCGCCCCCGGTCATTCCGTTCTCTGTCTGGGCTTCACCCGTGGCATCAGCAGCCTGAACGCCCGTAGCCTGACCCTCCACCACACGCGCGGTGGACTCGCTCAGCAACGACGTCTCCACCGCATTTTGCTCCGTCAGCACCCAGATGCCCGCCAGCGTTGCAACGAACAGAACAATTGCGGTCCATCCGATTATTTGTTTTACGCGCGCCAAGGGCCAACCTCCTTTTTTGAATATCAGCGAGTGTAGCCCCAAATGGCATCGTCACCGTATCAAAATTTGAATCGCAACAGGAAGCGACAAAGCGACGCAAACCCCTACCCCGCCTCGCGCATCCAGCGATCGAACGTCCCCACGCACACGCCCAGGCACTTTGCTGCCTGGCTGCGGGTAATATCGCCTGCCTCATAGCTATCGCGCACCAGCTCAAACTGAGGAGGGCACGGCTTGCGAGGTCGACCGAAACGAACCCCTCGCGCCCGCGCCGCTGCAATTCCCTCCGCCTGGCGCCGATGGATATTCTCGCGCTCCACCTGCGCCACGTAGCTCAGCAGTTGCAGCACAATATCGGCAATCAGGGTGTTGGTCACATCCGGCGCGCCGCTGGCCCTAGCGCGCGTGTCAAGCAATGGCATGTCCAACACCACAATGGCAACCCCGAGCTCCTTGGTAATGCGTCGCCATTCCTCAAGAATCTCGGAGTAATTACGACCAAGTCGGTCGATAGAAAGCACCACCAGCACGTCCCCGTCTCCCAGGACGTGCAGCAGCTCGCGATAACGCGGTCGATCGAAGTCCTTGCCGCTCGCATGGTCGGCATAAATATTCGCTGAGCCCACGCCATAGGCGCCCAGCGCATCCAGCTGCCGATTCAGATTCTGATCGCGCGAACTCACCCGCGCATACCCGTACACCGTCGCCATCTCATCCCCGCTTTCTTGTAAACCTGCCAAAAGGGACAGGTTTATTTTGGTAGGTTTTACCTCTCAAATAGCAGGTAAGCGGGCGGCCGAGCAGACGGCAAGGTAGCCACTATTCAAATGCGGAGGGCGGCCCCGAAAGACCGCCCTCCGCTCTCTCGCCACGAGTCGGGATTTAGCTAATGGATAAGCTTAAAGTCCAAGTGCCCACGCGTGGTATTGACGCGCGAGACCTCGATAATCACGCGCTGCCCCAGCTCGTAACGGGTGCCCGTGTCGGCACCTGTGAGCGTTAGCGCGTCCTCGTCGAACTCGAACCACTCGTTGCCCAGGCTCTTAATTGAAACCAGGCCCTCGACCTGTGTTAGGTCCAAGCGCACAAAGAGGCCCATGCTGCTAACCCACGAGACGGTTCCGGCATAGCGCTCACCCAGACGGTCCTCATAGTACTGGGCAATCTTGATCTTTTGCGTCGCATGGCTGGCGGCATCTGCCGCGCGCTCGGCATCGCTACATGCGCGGCAGATCTGCGGCAGAATGCGCGGCAGCGACTCGCGCCCCTTGCCGATCAGCCGCGGCGTACGGACCAAGGCGTCCTTGCCGCCGAGCTGCTCATAGGCCAACTGCAGTTTGAGCACGCGGTGCACCACCAGATCGGGGTAGCGACGGATGGGACTCGTAAAGTGACAGTAGCACGGCGCGGCGAGCGCAAAGTGGCCCTCGTTGCGCGGCTTGTACAGCGCGCGCTGCATGCTGCGCAGAAGCAGCGTGTTGACGAGCGGTGCGTTGGCCGTACCGGCGGCGGCATCAACTGCAGCCTGCAGCTCATCGGGGCTCCCCAGGGCAATACCGGCAGCACGGCGATCGTCGATGATGCCTAGCTGCGCCAGCGCAACGGCAGCACCGTGCAGGCTATCGGGGCTCGGATCCTCATGCACACGATAGCAGGCCTCGATATCACGGTCTGCCAGCCACTCTGCAACGCACTCGTTGGCGAGCAGCATGGCTTCCTCGATAAGCGACGTGGCACACGAACGCTCACGCGCCACAATCTGCACGGGCACTCCGTCCTCATCCAATAGAGCGCGAATCTCGGCTGTGTCAAAATCGACTGAGCCGCGGGCGCGACGAATACGACGGCGGAGTTCGGCGAGTTCGTTAGCGGCGACAAGGAAATCGCCGAGGTCGATGTTGTAGCCGCGGGCGGCCTCCTCGCACGCAAGACCGCGCTCAAGCGCTTCCTCGCGCGAGGTCTCGACAGCCGTGACATCCTCGGCCGCACCCTCCAGCACCGAATACTCAACCGCGCCGGCACGCACCAGCAGCGCCTCGGCGCCGTCATAGTCCATACGCACACGCGAGCGAATCACGCTGGGGTACGGATCGTAATGCCGCACGCGACCCTGCGCATCGAGCTCGATATCGACGGTAAACGCAAGGCGGTCCTCGTCAGGGCGAAGCGAGCACAGGTCACAGGACAGGCGTTCGGGCAGCATGGGAAGCACGCGATCGGCCAGATACACCGATGTCGTACGATGGCGAGCCTCAAGATCGATATGCCCGTCCCAAGCCACATAGTGTGAAACGTCGGCGATATGCACACCCAGCTTGTAGCCACCCTCGGGCGTACGCTCCAGCGAAATGGCGTCGTCAAAGTCGCGCGCGTCGACCGGGTCGATCGTGACGACAAAGCGGTCGCGCAGATCGCGGCGGAGCGGGTCCTTAAGCGCCGCGGACACATCGAGCGAAAGCCCCTCGGCCTCGTCCAGCGCGGCCTCGGGATAGCTATCGGTATAGCCGTAACGCGCCATCACATATTGAACACCCAAATCGGGCGCGTCATCTCCGCCAATGCGGCGTTCGATCGTCACGGTACCCGATTCCAGGCGCGTCGGGTAGGTCAAAATGCGCGCGACAACAGCATCACCCGGGTGGACGCCCAGACGATCCGCCGAGGTATCCTCGGGCAGAATGAAGAAGTCGGCCTTCAGACGCGAATCGAGCGGCTCGATCACACCAAGCGGACCGGCGGTCTGGTACGTGCCCACCACGCTTATGGCTGCGCGCTCAACCACGCCTTCGATCACGGCGCGCCGCTCACCGTGCGGGCTGTTCTTAATGCTCACGGCAACGGTATCGCCATCCATGATCTCACGCTTGCCGCGACCCATGACCTTGTAGTCGCCGTTTTCGGTTACAACGTAGGCGCTGTGCTCATGGAGCTGCACGCGCCCGGTCAGGCTCGGACGGCGTTCGCTGCGCACCGGCCCGCGCTTATTGCGAGCTCCACGCTTATGCTTGTTATTGCGCCCCATGGCGCCTCCTAACTATCGATTGCGAACTCCAAAGAGTCTACCCAAATGATTCGCTTTCCTGCCGTCCCCTAGGGATCAAAAAACGGGCCGCCCCATAAGAGACGACCCGTTGGAAGGGATGAGTTCCAGGCATGCCTACACGCGCAGGTAGCGGCGCATGGCGATGGCAGAACCAAAGAGACCGATAATCACGCCGACCAGAATCAGCGCAGCATAGGTCACCAGGTAGTACTGCATCGGCAGGGCAAACGACATCCAGCCGATGCTCTCCTGCAGACGCGGAATCATCAGATTGCGCAGCAGCTCCAGAACGCCGATGGAAAGCAGCGAGCCCAAAATGGCCTGCAGTACGCCCTCGGTGATAAACGGGCCACGAATGAAGCCGTTGCCGGCGCCGACCAGACGCATAATCGCAATCTCACGACGACGCGCCGTGATGGACAGGCGAATCGTGTTGTTGATGAAGATGAATGCGATAAAGGTCAGAAGACCAACGAGTACCACGGCGGCGATGCGGATGTAGTTGGTCACCTGGAACAGGCGGCTTACTTCCTCCTGGCCATACAGTACGCTCGCGTTGACGTCGCCGTCGTCCGCGATCTTTTGGAAGTCGGCATTCTTCTTGAGCTTCTTGGCCGTGCTCTCGACCTGAGACGGATCGTCCATCTCAATCGCAAACGAGGCGGGCAGCGGGTTCTGGCCGTCGAGCGCGCTCATGGTGGCGTCGGCGTTACCCGACATCTTGCTCGTGTACTCGGCCAGCGCGTCGTCCTTATCCTTATAGGTCACGGACTTGACGTTGCTCCACGTCTTGAGCTCGGCCTCAAAGGCCTGGACGTCTGCCTGATCGGCGTCATCGCTAATAAAGGCATTAATGACAACCTGATCCTCGACGGTACCGATCACGGAGTTCAGCATCGCGGAACCCATAATGAACAGGCCGATGATAAACAGCGAAAGGAAGATCGTGATGACGGCGCCGAGCGAGGTAGTCCAGTTACGGAAGAAGTGGCTGATTGCCTCTTTGAAGGAGTAGCCCACGTTAGTTGGTGCCATAGTTGCCGTAACCTCCCCTCTCCTGGTCGCGGATAACGTGGCCGCCCTCGAGGGCGATCACGCGACGGTGCATGCTATCGACCATCTCGCGGTCGTGCGTGGCGACGATCACGGTGGTGCCGGTGCGGTTAATACGCTCGAGCAGCTTCATGATGCCCAGCGAGATCGCCGGGTCGAGGTTACCCGTGGGCTCGTCGCAGATCAGCAGCGGCGGACGGTTGACCATAGCGCGGGCGACGGCAACGCGCTGCTGCTCGCCACCGGAAAGCTGGTCGGGCAGCGAGTCCATCTGATCGGCCAGACCGACCAGACGCAGCACCTCGGGCACCTGGCTGCGAATGACGCCCTTGGGCTTGCCGATGCACTGCAGGGCAAACGCCACGTTTTCGTAGGCGGTCTTTTGCGGCAGAAGCTTAAAGTCCTGGAACACGGCGCCAATCTGGCGGCGCAGGAACGGAACCTTGCGATTCTTGATCTTCATGAGGTCCTGACCGGCAACCAGGATGCGGCCGCTCGTCGGCTTGACGTCGCGGTTGAGCGTCGACAGCAGCGTGGTCTTACCCGAGCCGGAGTGACCGACCAGGAAGACGAACTCGCCCGGATAGATCTCGATGTTGATGTCGTCGAGTGCAGGCTTGTTGGGCTGTGCCGGATAGATCTTGGTGACATGCTCCATAAGGATAACGGGCTCGACACCGGCCTGCTTGGCCATCTTCTTGCGGCTGGCCTGCGGATCGATGGGCGCAAACACCGACGTAAAATCGGGGTTGTTGAGCGCATTATCGAGGCTTGCGACCTCGGCGGCCTGATCGCTCTCGACCACCGGGGCAGCAGGCTGCGTGGGGTCGGGAATAGCGGCAAAGAGACCGGACTGCGCAGGCTGAGGAGCCGGCGTCGCAGGGGCCAAGGGATCGGGAATGCCGGCCATGGTAGGCTGCGGCGTGGCGGCACCAGCCTGAGGCTGCTCCACGCGAGCGGTCACGGCCTGAACGGGCTCAAAACCCGCCGTGCCGGAAAGCGCAACATCGCTGGTGGGATTGTAGGCAAAGGGATCGGATGCCGGCTGTGCCTGATCTGCCGGCTGAGCGGGGGCCTGAGCAACAGGCTGGCCCTCTGAATCCGGAGTGGCGAAACGACTGCCCTGGACGCCTGCCTGCGTCTTGGGGGCATCATCGCCCGCACCGGAGGTACGGAAGTGGTTACCCACTGGTGCTCCTTATCGTCGTGCGTTTAAACTACATGAGCGCTTTGTATTTTAGCAGCATTAGCTTTGCTGCACATAAGAAGCATGGCGTGCTTAGGGATCCCGTCGGCCGCCTTGATTATCAACTTCATCCGAACACCTCCCACATTCATCCGCACGTGTACGGA
>USHR01000047.1 GCA_900554495.1 uncultured Collinsella sp. | reverse complement strand
CGCACGCGCGCGAGGAGCGTCGCGCCCAGATGCTCGCCGCCACGCCCGGTGAGCTGCGCTCGCTCGGCGCCGATGTGACGCGCATTGCGGCCGTCTCGCCCACCTGCGTCTTTGGCGGCCGCGACGTCATCGCCAAGAGCAACGCCGGCTTCAACGTCATCGACCTGCTGAGCTAACCTCACCACGCCCCCGGACGATTTGTCTCAATCTGTAACATCTAGACGCGAATATCGGCTCCAGATGTTACAGATCGAGACGTTTACTAATGGCACCGACCCTTTGTCTCGATCTGTAACAGCTAGGCCCATTTATGCCGAGTTACTGTTACAGATCGAGACAAACCGTCGCAGACACCCGCCCTTCAGCAAAAACCACCCAAAGGTGCCTGTCCCCTTCGTGGTGGTTTGCGGCTGGTCGTTACTTGTGGAACGGATCGAGTTGCGCCTTCAGCGAATTGAGCTGATACAGACTCACAAAGCGCTCTTTGCGAGACGATGAGGTGTTGACCCAGCTGCCGTTGCAGACGTCGTATTTCGAATCCAGGCGGATCCACTCCTCCGGTTTGTTCTTCTCGCTCTTATTACAGAAGTAACGCTGGTACTCGACCTCGTGCTCAAACTCAAACTCGTCGTCCGAATCACCATCGGCATACTCATCGACCGCCGTCAGATTGCCGTGCTCGTCGTAATAGAACTCCGCATACCCGTCGCGCGTGGAATCGATCCGGTCGAGCTTGCCGCCACTATACGAGTAATTAACCGTGGAAAACGAACTCAGAGAACCGTAATCGTTGCCGTGCGTGTCATAGGTCACGGGCGAGATACGCGTAATATTGCCGTCCTTGTCGTACTCGTAGTTGAGCGTGAGCGTCCACCTCGTACCCACGGTGTCGCCCTGACAGTCCGTCGTAAAGGACGTCACGCGGCCGTTGTCGTATCCGTACGAGTAGACAACCGTGCGAGGATTGCCCGGGCCGGTCTCGGTGTCGGACACCAGGTTACCGTCCTCGTAAACGTACGTGCTCGCGCTCTCGCCGTAGCCCGCATTGGTCGTCTTGTTGACCAGGTTGCCGTCGGCATCGTAGGCAAACGTTGTGGAGGTCGATGCGTCACCAATGGCGGCATCGCAATCGATTCGCGTCAGGTTTCCGTCGGCGTCGTACGCGAACATGTTTTCATCTTCGTAGTCACCCGAGCGAACTTCCGCTATTTCCGAAATGCGATGCGACCCGTCGTGCTCGACGTCGTAGCCCATGCCACCACCCTGTTTGAGGCTGCTCGTATACCCCGTAACGTAGCCGTCCTCGTCGCGCTCAATCTCATACGTGCTGCCGTGCACACCGTCCTCGTCGGTACCCTCGTAGTACACCGGTAGCCACAACTCCTCGAGCTGCGTGTCCTTAATGCCGCCAACCTTCGTATCCTGCGGCAGCGCCAACGTGGCGAGCTTCTTTTTGCCCGAAAGATCGACGCTTTTGAGCTCCCCGGCATTTGAAAGGTCGAGCCTCTCGATGTTGTCGCAGCCGTCCAGGTTAACGACGGTGACGTTGCTCGCCGAGTTAAGCTCGACGGCTTTAAGGTCTCCGCAGCCCGAGAGGTCCAGGTTGACGAGCTTGTCATCGCTGGACTCCACTGTAACGATGTTGGGGAATGTCTTGCCCAGGCCCTGCGTCGACGTGATGCCGTCCAGCTCGACCGACGTCACCGCCTTGGCCTCGTCGCGTGAGATGCGGCCGTCACCGTTAGTGTCGTACTTGGTCGAGACAAGCGCACGCATGCCGCTGTCCGGGAAGGTCCTCTCGTCGATTGGGGTGGCCGCGATCTGGGTGAAGTAGAACAGCGCACCGCCACCGATACCTGCCGCCACGACAAGTGCCGCGGCGAGGGCGATGAGGGGCTTTTTGGAACGCTTGCGCGGAACGGGCTGCTGCGCGGACACGTATTGCTGAGGAGCGGGCGCGGCAGGCTGGGGCTGATATCGAGCAGCGGGCTGTTGCGAGGCAGCAATCTGGTCGGACGCCACGGGGGTTCCGCACACGGGGCAGAAGAGGGCCTCGTCGACAAGTGGCGTACCACACGAGCGACAAAACATGGCGGGCTCCTTTCGGTTCATTCCTTCCACCATGAAGGTAAACCCAAAGCCGTAGCCCTTGTTGCGCAACATTCAGCCCAAACCACCGCAAAGGGGACAGGCACCTTCGTGGTAGTTCGAACACTTGTTCCATACGTACACATGTTCTATAGTAGGGATGCTTGCATCGGACTTAATTTGCAACTAGAATATAGTTGCAGAATTTGAGGCGGGATGACTCGGACCGATAAACTCATCGCCCAACTGCTTAGCTGCCCTTCGACGTATCGGTATACCGATTTTTTAAAAGTCATGGCTTCATATGGCTTTGAAATGGACAACAAAGGCAAGACATCCGGATCGCGCGTTCGCCTCTACAGGCCATCAGATGGCAGGATGTTCGTAATGCACGCACCACATCCATCTGACGAATTGACAGCGGGGACCATTCGAAACATCGTTCGATTTCTGCAAGATGTCGGAGGTAGTCATGAGTAACGTTTTGGCATACAAGGGTTATTTCGCCCCAGTCGAGTTCGATGCCGAACAGCATGTGCTAACAGGTATGGTCGCCGGCATTAGGGACGCAATCGTATTTGAAGGCTCCACAGCTGAAGAAGTGGAGCAATGCTTCCACGACGCCATCGACGATTACCTTGAGTTTTGCGCCGAGAGGGGCAAGGAACCCGAGCGGGCTTTTAAAGGCTCGTTCAACGTAAGGACGGGCTCTGAACTCCACAAGCAAGCAGCGCTGGCAGCGGCAAAGAAGGGTGTGTCACTCAATAAGTTTGTGACTGAAGCAATCGCTGCGGCGTTATAGCATTAACGCATAGGCCCAAACAACCACAAAGGGCGCAGTTCGCAGGCTTATTTGCGGTGACTTTACTGCCCATATCGCGTTTGCCCGGATGAAACCTGCCAAAATAAACCTGTCCCTATTTGGCAGGTTTGCTAGAGGAGGCCGGAATGGACAAGGCTGAGTTGCGGCGGACGGTGATTGCCCGACGCGATGCGATTGATTTGGATGTGCGGGCGGCGAAGTCTGCTGTTGTATGCGCGCGGCTTGTTGAGCTGATGGATCGCTTGGGTGCCGCGGCACCGCGCACCGTTGCCGTCTATGCCGCCATGGGTTCCGAAGTCGACCCCGCCGCGTTTGCCGCCGCGGCCGTCGCGCGGGGCTGGCGCGTGGCCTATCCGTGCATGCTCTCGGCGACAGACGCCATGGCTTGTGGCCAGCGCATGTGCATGCGGGCAGTCTCTGCCGGCGATGCGTCCGAGGCCCCGTTTATCGCCCACCCTACGCGAGCCTTCGCAGCCACGGACGTCGACAGCATCCGCTTCCCCATCGTGCCCGCCAAGGCTCTCGACATGGTTGTTGTGCCGCTCGTGGCTTTCGACCGCACCGGCGCGCGCCTGGGCTACGGCGGAGGCTGCTACGACCGCTACCTGCCTATACTCTCGCCCGCATGCCAAATCGTCGGCATCGCCTTTGACGAACAGCGCGTCGACCACGTTCCCACCGACACCCACGATCTGCCGCTGCCCAACATCGTCAGCGCCTAGCCGCCGCTGTATCGCACCCGCAAGATGAGCGTGGAAAATCTCCCACTTTGAGCCCCCTTACGAGCTAATAACGGGAGATTATCCACGCTCATTCAACAAGCGTCCGAAAATCCACGCTCGTCCGTCCGATTTTCCACGCTTGTGCAGCCAAACGCTCTGCAACTGCCTCAGCACGCACGCGGCACGCCGGCGACCTTGAGCTTGCGATCGAACTTTGTCGGATCCCTTAGATCATCCCAGCACAAGCGCACGATCTTGCAGTTATCAAGCAGCGAAAGCCTCGACTCGCGCTGGCGCTCATCGAACTGCGTCTTCACGAGTTTGCCCTCCTCCGCCGCCTTCTCGCTTTTAACAAATCCGTCGAACTCCCCGATAATCAGCCGGTCGCCCACGCGCCACAAGTAGTCGACGCGATACGGTCGTCCCGGCTCAACCGGGTCGAACAGCTCAACTTGCAACTCCGGCGTCTGCCAGCCGCGCTCGATCATCAGGGCACGCGCCTTGGACTCGCCGCCGCTTTCCGACAGCCCATCGGCACATCGTGCAACCCTGCGCGCCGTCACAACACCGCGACGATTCAGGCCAAGCTTGTCGACAGTCTCAACGAGATGCTCCTTCGACAAAAGTTGCTCATGGAGCGCCGAATCCGCGATGATCAGTCCCTCGACAAACGATGCATCGACCAAGCAATCCGTAATCGTTTGATCGATATCGGTTACGGCGATATCCATCTGGGTAGCCCGTGTTTGACGAGCATAGCGATGACGAATGACCTGAGAGCCCGGCGTCGTCGATTGGGCCGGCATCGCGGCGATATGGATGTGCGTCAAATTGGCATGCGAAACCGAAAGGCCATAGATAACAGCCGCCGTATAGGAGCAAAATGTCCAGTCGGGGTGCTTTTGCGCAAGCGCCCGCACCCGATGCAGATAACGCTGCCGAAACTTGAGCTCGGACCAGTATTCCGGACGCGCATACAGCCCCGGCATGACCGCTTCGAGACTTCCCGCCTCCGCCCGCCGCTGAATCTGCTTTGCCTCCGCCGCCGTGCGCGCGTACACGCAGCTCATCTGCTGTTCGCATGCTTTAATGTGACTTGCAAGCCTTTGATTCGCCGTCATGTTTCCCATGTCGCCTCCCAAATCTTGGAACGGCGCAAACGTACCAGACGGTTTCATGCGAAGTCTGACCAAATACCGTCCAGGCGCTGACCAAATGCTTGACGGTTTTGGACGTTTTAGGCTGATGTCTTATATCTGCAGGTAGGGCGGTTGTCGAGAGGTCCCTGTCTCCACATTTTGAGGCCTTGGTCCATCGGATTATCAGAAAGAAAACCCGTCGAGATTCAAGACTACGCCAAATGCGACTTTGCCTCTGCACGCACCGTCGCTTAGCCGAGCCATCGGCATCTACATGCCTAAAAAATGAGCGTGGATAATCTCCCGTTTTGAGCCTAGTTTCAAGCCAAAAGTGGGAGATTATCCACGCTCGATTTGTAAATGTCCGAAAATCCACGCTCGTCCGTCCGGATATCCACGCTCGTCACGCCGCCGGCACAGCAGCAGCCGTAGCCTAGTGCTCCTCGCCGGCGCGGGCCAGGTCGTAGGGTGTGGTCTGGTAGACGTAGTAGTTGAGCCAGTTGGTGTAGAGCAGCTGAGCCTGGCTGCGCCAGACGTTGCGCGGCTCGGCGGTGGGGTCGTCACCTGGGAAGTAATGCGCCGGCACCTGGGGGTTGAGTCCGCGCTTCACGTCGCGCTCGTACTCCAGACGCAGCGTGTCGGTGTCGTACTCGGGATGGCCAAAGACAAAGAAGCGGCGGCTGTCGGTCGACTTGACGATGTACAAGCCCACCTCGTCGGACACGGCCACGACCTCAAGCTGCGGCTCGGCCTCCACGTCCTCGCGGCGCACGTCGGTGTTGCGCGAATGTACGGCATAGAAGCGGTCGTCAAAGCCGCGGACCAGCGGGCTTTGCGGCTTCACCAGATAATGCTCGAACACGCCGCTCGCCTTTGCCGGCAGGTCGTACTTCTGGATGCCGTAATGATGGTACAGGCCGGCCTGCGCGCCCCAACAAATGTGCAGCGTAGAGTGCACGTGCGTGGTGGACCAATCCATGATCTGGCAGAGCTCGGGCCAGTAGTCGACCTCCTCGAACGGCATCTGCTCCACCGGCGCGCCCGTGATGATCAGGCCGTCGTAGTGGATGTCGCGGATGTCGTCGAACGTGCGGTAGAACGTCTCCAGGTGGCCGGCGCTCACGTGCGTGGCCTCGTGCGTTTTCGTGCGCAGCAGGTCCACCTCCACCTGCAGCGGCGTGTTGGAGAGCTTGCGCATGATCTGCGTCTCGGTAGCGATTTTGGTGGGCATGAGGTTGAGGATGAGCACGCGCAGCGGACGGATGTCCTGGTGCAGCGCGCGGTACTCGGTCATGACAAAGATGTTCTCGCTCTCGAGCTGCGCGGCGGCAGGGAGGGCGTCGGGGATGCGAATGGGCATGAATGCTCCTTACGAGTCAGTTGCAGTTATGGTACAACGACCGGCCCCATCCGCGCGAGTACATCGCCCGGCGATGCCGTCAGCGGCCCAAATCACTCCAAAAGTAGAGATTAAGGCATGCCCAAAAATCTATGGCGCTTTAGCCTAGCAAAGTGGCAGCAGGACGCTACAATGGTTCGACGCGAAAAACTCGGCCGAAAGGATACATATATGTACCAAACGCGTAAGATCGGTGTGGTCGGCCAGGGCCACGTAGGAGCACATGTTGCCAACAGTCTGCTCATGCAGGGCATTGCCGATGAGCTGTACCTGTGCGATATCAACGAGGCCAAGGTGACGTCCGAGGTCCAGGACCTGCGCGACTCCCTTTCGTTTGTCCCGTACAACACCAAGATCGTCAACTGCTACGACCACTACGAGGAGCTTGCCTGCTGCGACGTCATCGTCAACGCCGCCGGCAAGGTCGCACTGGCCGCCGGCAACCGCGACGGCGAGCTGTTCTTTACCACCGACGCCGCCCGCTCCTTTGCCAAGCGCATCGTCGACGCCGGCTTTGACGGCATCTTCGTGAGCATCTCCAACCCCTGCGACGTCGTGTGCACCGAGCTGTGGCACCTGACCGGCTACGATCCCAAGAAGATCATCGGCTCGGGCTGCGGTCTGGACTCCGCCCGCTTGCGCACCGAGATCTCCAAGAAGGTCGGCGTGAGCCCCAAGTCCATCGACGCCTACATGATCGGCGAGCACGGCTTTAGCCAGCTTGCCGCCTTTAAGTCCGCGACCATCGCCGGTAAGAGCCTTAACGAGCTTCAGGCCGAGAACCCCGACAAGTATGCCTTCGACCACATGGAGGTCGAGGAGCTCGCACGCAAGGGCGGCTACGTAACCTACCAGGGCAAACAGTGCACCGAGTACGCCGTCGCCAACTCCGCCGCGCGCGTTTGCGCCGCTGTGCTGCATAACGAGCATGCCGTGCTTTCGGCCTCTACGCTTATGACCGGCCAGTATGGCGAGGAGGGCATCTTCACCTCCCTGCCGTGCGTGATCGGTGCCGAGGGCGTCGAGGAGGTCTACACGCTCGACCTGTCCGAGCACGAGCTCGAGGGCTTCCACAAGAGCTGTCAGCACATCCGCGACAACATCGCCCAGCTCGACTGGTGGGATGCCGAGGGCGTTGTCGGCAAGTAGGCCGTCAATCGCCGCAATCTCGCGAATCTAAGCGCGATACCAAGCGGGCCGCGCCGGAATACTACCGGCGCGGCCCGCTTTTTGACTCACACGGCACGCTTGCGAATCGAAAGTGAATACTTTTCCCGGTACCTAGTACCGCTCGATGCCCATGTAGCGACGAACCTCGGGACTGTGATCGAACACCTTGCCGCGTGCGGCGCGCAGCTCGCAGCTCATGTTGTAGAAGAAGATTGGCTCCAGGAACGAACGCACGCTGGCAGGCACTTCACCCACGCCGTACTCGAGCGCGTCGAGCACCATGATCGTGTCGGTGTGCGTGTTGAGGAACGCCAGCGCGCGCTCCTCCATGGGGCGGCACTCGCCCGATCCGAGCTGCACAAAGTAGAACACGCCGGGCTCGGTAGCCTCGAAAGGACCGTGGAAATACTCGCCGGAGTGGATGTAGCAGCAGTGCTGCCACTGCATCTCCATGAGCGAGCAGATGGCCATGGCGTAGGTCTGGCTAAAGTTGGGGCCGGATCCCAGGATGTAGAAGAACTTGTGCTGCTGGCAGAGTTCGGCAAAGCGATCGCCCAGCTCGGCGTTGACTTTCTCGCGGGCAGCGGGCAGCAGGGCATCCATCTGCTTAAGGCCGGCGTACATGTCGGCAAGCGCCTCGTAACCCTCCTGCTGGTCGAGCAACTCGGCGGCGATCAGAGCGCCGATGCCCTGCGGCACCTCGGCCTGTGACACGCCCTCGCCCCACGGATAGACCCAGGTGGTCCACTTGCCGTTATCGATCTTGGAGCCCTCGCAGTCGGTGAGGGCAACGACCTCGGCACCGGCTGCCAGCGCCATCTCGCAGCCGTCAACGACCTCCTGCGTGTTGCCGCTGTGGCTGCAGGCAATAACGAGCGACTTCTCGCCAAGGCTCTTAGGAGCCATCAGGCAAAACTCGCGTGCCGTGTAGACCGTCGAGGTAAACGTGGTGGCCTCGCGCTTGAGCAGCTCGTTGGCCGGCATCAGGTCGATCATCGAACCGCCGCAAGCGATCCAAAAGACGTTCTCAATCTTGCCCTTGCGCTCGATGATTTCCTGAACCAGATCATGTGCGTTCATCCTGATTTTCCTCCTTGTGGGGCGGCTTTGAGCGACGGCAGCTCGTACCTGCTGTCGTTCTATGTTGTCCTATTTATAACACGTGCAACAACGCCCGTGAAGTTATCTCGGCAAATTTGTTCTATGTTGTTCTATCTGTGGACGTTAGATGTCGAAGACGTAGCGCGAGCCAACGATCTTTTGGCGGCCGAGCAGCAAGGGCCGCTCGTCCTCATCGGTAAAGTATGCCTCCATATAGAAGAGCGGCTCGCCGACCGGCACCTCCAGCAGCGGGGCCGCTTGAGCATCGGCAAGCGCAATCTCCACGGTGCAGGGGTCGGACTTGAGCGGCGCGCGACCCGAATGCTCGGCAACGAGCGCAAAGATTGAGTTATCGGTGAGGTCCTCATCGGCCAGCGTCTGCAGGTAGGGATGGTCGGCGAGCACAAAGGCGTTGTTCTCGAGCATGACGGGGATGCCGTCGGCCGTGCGCACGCGCTCGACAACGATGAGCTCGCAGCCGGGTTCCACACCAAAAAACGCCGCGTCCTCACGCGTCGCCGCAACCACCGTGCGCGACACCAGGCGTGCTCCGGCCACCATGTCGTTGGCGGCGCAACCCTCGGAAAAGCTCTGAACGTCACCCTTCTGGACAATCTTGCGCTTGAGCTTGGGCGCGCACACAAACGTGCCCCTCCCCTGCTGGCGGTTGAGATACCCCGCGCGCGACAGCTCCTCGATGGCGCGGCGCACGGTGATGCGTCCCACGCCGTAGGACTTCGCGAGCTCCATCTCGGAAGGAATGCGCGAGCCGGATGCGTACACGCCGCGCGCGATCTCGCCCTTTAGGTCGTCCATAACCTGCTGGTACAGCGGCACGGCGGATACCTCAGTGCGCTCGGTTTTATCGTCGAATGCCATCGTTATGCTCCATTCCGTGCATGCTCGGACTCAAACTCTTCAATCGCCGCCATAAACTGCTCGCCAAAGGCGTCGGCCTTTTTCTCGCCAATGCCGTTGACCTGGATAAGCTCGTCGCGCGTCCGCGGGCGTAGGCGGCACAGACCGCGCAGAGCCTTGTCGGAGAAGACCATGTACGGTGCCATCTCCAGCTCCGTCGAGATCTCCTTGCGGAGGGCACGCAGGCACTCGAACAGCTCGGCATCGTCGCCCACGCGCGGGCGCTGATCCAGCTCGGCCTCCTCGCGCAGCAGATCCACCGCACGGCGGGCGCGGGTCGAGGCCTTGCGCTTGGACGCGCGGCGCTTAACGGTAAAGGCAAACGTCTCGTCCTCGACCTCGCCAGCGCGCGGGCCAAGCCCCACGACCGGGTACTGCCCCTGCGAGGTGGCCAAATAACCGCGGCCGCACAGCTGGCCGATGATGTCCTTGATACGCCCGACCGATTCGCTCGACAGCTCACCGTAGCCGCGGTCCTCGTCCAGATGCATCTGGCGAATGCGCTCGGTGTTGCCGCCGTGGAGCACGTCGGCAATGAGCGACTTGCCAAAGCGCATGGGACGCGTGGCCACATAGCGCACGGTGGCGCGGGCCATATCGGTGACGTCCTCGACCTCGAACTGCGTGAGGCAGTTGCTGCAGTTGCCACAGCCCTCGGCCTCGTCCGTAGCGGCGCTGCCCGTACCGGCCGAAGCAGCATGCTCGGCCGCGGCCTCGTCGCCAAAGTAGCGCAGCATGTATTCGCGCAGACAGCCGGTGGTATTGCAGTAGCCCTCCATCTGGCTGAGCAGACGATATCGATTCTGGAGCGCCCACGCGCGCTGCTCGTCGTCGAGCGCCTCATCGGCAGCATCGCCGCGGTCGATCAGAAAGCGGCGCATGCGAAAATCGTTGCCGTTCCACAGCAGGTGGCAGCTGGCCGGGTCGCCATCGCGGCCGGCGCGGCCCGCCTCCTGGTAGTAGGCCTCGATGCTCTCGGGCACGTTGTTGTGAATCACGTAGCGCACGTTGGGCTTGTCGATGCCCATGCCAAAGGCGTTGGTGGCAACCATCACCTGGATATCGTCGTCGATAAAGGCGCGCTGGCTATGGCGACGGGCGTCGTTGCCCATGCCTGCATGGTAGCGGCCAACGCGAATGCCGCTGGGACCCAGTGCCTCGACAAGCTCGCCTGCCAGCGCATCGACTGTCTTGCGGGTCGAGCAATACACGATGCCGCTCTCGCTCGAATGCGCGATCACATAGTCACGCACCCACGCGGCCTTGGCCTTGTCGCCCATCTCCTCGCAGCCAAAGTAGAGGTTCTTGCGATCGAAACCCGTCACCACCGTCGCGGGGTTTTGCAGGCCGAGCATCTGCTGAATGTCCGCGCGCACGCGCTCGGTCGCCGTAGCGGTAAAGGCCGCCACGATGGGGCGCTGCGGCAGGGAATCGATGAACTCGCGAATCTGCAGGTAGGCGGGGCGGAAATCCTGGCCCCACTGGCTCACGCAGTGGGCCTCGTCAATGGCCACGAGCGGCACGCCAATGCCGCCGTCCGCCGCGGCCTCCTGCGCAAAGGCTAAAAAGCGCGGCTCGAGCAGGCGCTCGGGCGCCACGTACATAAGCTGGTAGCGACCCTCGCGCGCCCGCTTGAGCACGGTGTTTTGCTGGGCTGGAGTAAGGCTGGAGTTGAGATAGCTGGGTCGCGCACCCGCCGCGAGCAACGCACGGGTCTGGTCCTCCATAAGCGACAGCAGCGGACTCACCACAAAGGTGATGCCGGGCAGCATGAGCGCGGGCACCTGGTAGCAAATGGACTTGCCGGCGCCCGTGGGCATAACGCCCAGCGCATCGCGACCGGCAAGGATCGCATCGACCATGCGGTCCTGTCCCGGGCGAAACGAGGTGTAGCCAAAATAGGCGCCGAGCGTGTCGAGCGCCATCTGCTGCATGCTATCGGTCATGGTTTCCTAACGTCCAAGTCATCTGCCGCCGATTATACGCCGCCACGCGGACCGGTGCCGCACGGCTGTCGGCCACGGGCAACGCAATCCAAAAGGAACGAGCGTGGGATTTTTGGACACTTTCCCAACGGCTAATCTCTTGACAAGCGCGCAAACGTCGCTGGTTGAGCATAAGTCAGACACTATGACCCAATCCGAGGGCACGGAAACGACAGGAGCCCCCGCTCGTGACCGCGGGTCGGGGCTGCGACAATGTTGTTGAAGTGCCAGAGGCGCAGCCGCGCCGCAACGAGGTTGGGAGGCTCCCGTGCCTAGATATTCTACCGCCTTCGGAATGGACGTACACCTCAGGTCCACCACCGTCTGCGCGCTCGACGCGGAGACGGGCGAGACAGTGACGAGGAGGTTCCGCGGCAACCCGTGGGGCGAGGTCGCGGAGTGGATGTCGGGCTTCCCGGGCCCGTCGCTCGCCGCCTACGAGAGCGGCTACCTCGGCTTCGCCCCGCAGAGGGAGCTCTCCGGGCTCGGCGTCGACTGCGTCGTCGCGGCCGTCTCCAAGGTCCCGAGGTCGGCGGCAGACTTCTCGTCCAAGAACGACCGCAACGACGCGGCCAGGATGGCCAAGGTGTTAGCGCTAATCTAAAATTGACCACTTTCGCAAACGCATCTCGCCGAATGCGC
>USHR01000046.1 GCA_900554495.1 uncultured Collinsella sp. | reverse complement strand
GCCTCAACGACCTGTATATGTTTGTGGGCGTCACGTTTTTGAGCATCGGCTACCAAGCCATGAAGGCCATCGCCACGTTCCTTGTCACCTGGTACAACTACTTCAGCCGTCGCTTCTTCCTCGAGGGCGCACGGTCGTAGTCGATTCACTATTTGCTTGAATGTATAACCGGTTGGAATTCCCATTCCAACCGGTTTTTTGTTTGCCGAGAGACCCGGCGACCCAGTCCCATTCGCACGAAAAACGAGCGGCCCGGATGTT
The DNA here is from genome assembly GCA_900554495.1 of uncultured Collinsella sp. Lineage (GTDB taxonomy): Bacteria > Actinomycetota > Coriobacteriia > Coriobacteriales > Coriobacteriaceae > Collinsella. The sequence continues at coordinate 11,828 of USHR01000046.1, read as the reverse complement.
TGTCCGAACCGCCCGTCTGGCGCGCTATGTCGAGGCCTCTAGCCTGTCACGTAATACCAAACCACGTTGTCGCCGTTGGAGAGAACATAGTTGCTGCACGCCGTCATGGGCGATGTGCCGTTGACGGAGTACATCCAGCCGCTCGTGCCGCCGTGCTGTTTCTCGGCCAAACCGCCAATCGCGGAAACGTACGTGCCGTACGACGAGCCATGCGCGTTGACAGAAAGGCCCAGCGCACACAGGGCATCGTAGACAGTAGCGCCTTCGTTAAAGGTAAAGGTGCCGCCAGAGGACACGGGATTGCCCACAGCGCTCGATGTGACCGAAACCGTCACCGTAACGTAGTTGGACTCCTGTGAGCCGCTTTGGCTGCCCGAGGAGGCGTTTCCACCATTAGAGGATGAGGCTCCATCAGACGACTGGCCACCGCCCGAAGAAGCACCGCCAGACGCATTGGAAATATCACCGGCTCCCGTATTTTGGGCAGCGGATTTATCGCCAGACTTCTTGCCGCCCCGGTCCTCGGACTTCTTGCTATCCGAGTTTTTGTCCGATTCCTTGTTTGAAGACTCGGAATCGTCCTTGGCGTCGTTCGAACCCTTGGGCTCGTCTTTTGCATCATTCGAAGATTTGGAATCCTTGGAACTGGCCTCGCCCGAAGTCGTAGTCGAGCCAAACCCCTTGGTGTCCTTGGCGACGACGCTCTCCCCCGTCACGGTCTGAACGATCCAGTCAATGGACCAGGCGCCGCTCTCGGAAGGATGGACGAAGCCCAGCGAGACGACGATCAGAATGGTGCACGCGGCAGCAAGAACGCCAAGGAGCGCCTTGCGACGAGAGGCGGACGCCGCCGAAGCGGCGCCCTGTTGCTTTGCATCGTCGAACTGAATGAACGAGGAATCTGGTTGCTTGGGGTCAGCGTCCTTGGATTTATTGGACACAACCCTCACCTACCGACGTTTGGTGAACACGAACACGCCGACGATGGCGAGACCGATGACGCCGGCGGCAACGCCAACAATGGCGAGCGGGTTGGTGCCAGTCTCCTGCTCGGAAGCACTAGAGGACTTCTTAGCAGTGGTCGTAGAAGCAGCACCCGTATCGGACTTGGAATCGGACTTCTTGTCGGACTTCTTGTCGGACTTGCTGTCCTTCTTGTCAGACTTCTTGTCAGACTTCTTCTCGTCCTTCTTATCGGACTTATCGGAGTCCTTCTTGTCGGACTTGTTGTCCTTGGTCTCGGTCTTGGTCGACACCGTCGTCTTGGTCGTCGGCTTATGACCCGGGGCGACAGCGCCGCCCTTCGAGCCGGAGCCGGAATCCGTGCCAGTGCCAGTGCCAGAACCAGTACCGGTACCAGAACCGCCGCCGCCATTCGAACCAGCGCCGCCATTACCGCCAGGGTTAACGGCATTCTTGGTCCACTTGGCATACAGCGTCAGATCGGCCGTCACCGGCGTGCTAAAGTCATACGCCTGCGTACAAGCCTCATCGGTATACCAACCGCCGAAAGTGTAGCCATCGCGCGTCGGATCGGCCGGCTTGACCAGCTTGCCATCGGCCGTAGCAACAAACTTAGTGTCGCAAGCAGACCCGCCGTTGGAGTTAAAGGCAACCGTCCAAGACTCGACAGCTCCAAGTTTAAACAGCGTGCCCGAATCATTAATGTAGTAGAGATTGCCAGAAGCATCGGCAATGACCGGAGAGTCACAGTACTGGTAATGGCCAGCCGCATCATAAATCTGCGTCGCCTCTGCATCGCCGAGCGTATAGCGATACACGCCACCACCAGCAGAGTAGTTGACGTAATCCTCGCTATCCGCGCTGTTAACGGTGAAGTACACATAGGTCTTGCCGCCCTGAACACTCACCAGCGGAGTAGCAGCAATACCGTTGAGGCCAGCCGGCAGCGCCTTGCCGTCGGCAGCAGCGACCATCGTGGTCTTACCCGTCTTCAGGTTATAGAGAACCAGAGCAGAGCCAGTAGCCGTCTGTCCGCCGACAATCAGATTGTCACCAGACACCGCAGGGGCGCTCAGATTATTCGTAAGGCCCAGATCAACCGTCTTCTGTTCACTCAGCACGCCCTTCGCCGAAAGCGAAATCACATGGAGCTTTCCGTCGTGCGTCATCTGATAGAAGGTCGAGCCATTGGACGGATCGGCAATGCAATCGGCATTTGCGACAGCGCCGAGCTTCATGGTCGAAACGACATCGCCCGTCGTCTTATCAATGCACTTAAGCGTACCCGCGCTCGTAGGAACGATGGCATACTTATCCGTCAAAGCCGCACCAGTCCAGTAATAGCCCTCGGCAGGGTCGATGTTCTGCCAAGAAACTTCGCCCGTGGCAATCTTAATGCGCGCAAAGGAGCCGTTGCCGTAGGTCGCATTGTAATTCTCGTCATACGAAATATCGACCGAGCCTACATAGACGTACTCGCCGTCCGAAACGACGGTGCAGGAGCTCTGCGTCAAGTCCGTCAAACCAGGCGTCAGCCACTTGCAGATCAGCTTGTCTGCAGTAATCGCCTGGACCGCACCGCCGTTGAGCGGAACGATGATAAGGCCATTGGTATAGATCGGACGAGAGGTATAGCTCACCTTGGAGGCAAGCGGCGCAGAGGCAACCTTTTTGCCCGTGGACGAATCGATCTTAATGAGCTCGTTCTCGGTCGCGATGTACACAAAGCCGTTAGCAATGACAGGCTCGCTGCAGTTGGCATACTGCTGACCAGACTCGGCCTTCCAATCGAAGGCCCACTTAAGACCGGCGGCCTGCGCAGGCGTCTTGGCATCCGTTACGGTCGAACCGTTGCCACTGTTGCCGTAGCCGGCCCACTCGGCATCCCAATCAGGAGTCGTCGCACCCGGGTCCACGACAATCTTGTCGGGATCGGGCATGGCCGAATCGTCGGTGGTATAGGCAAGTGTGACCTTATCGCCGCTCTTGAGCGTAATCTGATTAGCGCAGAGTAAGGAGGGCTCTCCATTGATATACAGGTGCCAATATTTGTTGGTCGCACCATCATAGCCGTACGTCTCGTCTTCGAATGGCGAGTTGATGGAATTGAGGAACCAGTACTCACCACTCTGGGAGCCGTTGTACGTAACGTCCTTGGCCTTCAGAACCGTCTCAATAAGGTTCTGGGCCGTGGAGCCTTCGGGCAGAGAAACGTTGCTTGCCGAGCCCCAGCGAGCATTGTTGCCGTTGACATCGGGACCGATAACATCGACAGACCCAAGAACCTGGCCAGGAAGGGCATCGGCGTCAGCACCATACATAAAGGTGACGGCATCGCCCTCATGGAGCTCGTAGGCACCGGCGCCAACGTCGGCGAACTTGCCATTTACGTAGAAGCGCCAATAGCTATTGGTCGCAGCATCCCAGCCATAGGACTTACCATCGAACGGCGAATAAATGCCGTTGAGGAACCAGCCCCAAGACGATTCGCTAGCATCGAGCTTAAGGCCGGTCTGCTCAAGGAGATCCTTGGCAGTGGAGCCTGCCTTGAGACTCGTCTGGCCCGTCGAAGCCCAAACCTGCTGCTTGCCGTCCTTGTCCTTACCGAGAACCTGAACAGAAGCATGGACAGAATCGGAGGGCAGCTGGTCGCCCCAGCCACCGTAGAACCACGTAACGGTATCGCCGGCATGGATGGTGACATTGTCCGCCGTATAGTCACTCGACTTGCCGTTGATGAACAGCTGCCAATAGGTCGAATAATCTTGGGGCGTACCCAGCTCAACACCGTTGTACTTAAGGCTCAGAATGAAGGAGCCCGCAGCAACGGCGTCAATGTCGTTCGCCTCGAGTGCGACCTTCGTAAGATCAAGCGCGCTCGAGCCGGACGTCACCACATACTGCGCGTTATCGACCCAAGCCTGAGTCTTGCCCTGGGCATCGCGACCAATGACGGTCACATTTGCGGCAACCTGGTCCTTAACGACAGGGGACGCGCTACCAGCCGTATAGGCAAACTCAACCTTCTGCCCCTGGGTGAGCTTAACGCTGCTCGCGCCAACCGAGGAAGACGCACCGTCGACGAACAGCTGCCAGAAGGCATAAGTCGTCGGATCGAAGGCAAGCGTACGGCCATCGCTCGGGGATGTGATGCTTTTGAGGTAGAAACCGTATGCCGTGTTCGGATCGTAGTCTGCCTTGAAGCCCGTCTTCTGCTGCAGCTTAACGAAGGCATCCGCAGCCGTCGCGCCCTCGTCGAGCTTGAGCTGCGTGGGTGCCACCCAGGTCTGAGCCTTGCCGTCGGCATCGGTGCCGATAATCGAGAACGAGACCTCGACTTGCTTCTTGGCGACATCGCCGGTTTCTGTCGGGTTCTCCGTCTGGACGGCAGTCGCGGCGGCAGATCCTGCTTGGCCAGCGGATGTCGTCGAAGACTGCTCGCTCGTAGCAGGGCTCTCCCCCGTCGCCGAGCCTTCGTCGCCAGTTGCTGCCTCTGTTGTGGCGGCACTAGCTGCAGGCGCGCCCTCGGAATCCGAGACCTCGGTGCCGCTCTGCTCGGCGGTACCGCCCGCAAGCGCTGCGTCCTCGCCCGGCGTCGCAGCCTGAGCCACAGCCTCGGCAATGCCCTCGGCGCCCTCGGCCCACAGCTGAGCCGGTGTGGTGCCAAAGGCCATCGCGAAGGCCAGGAATGCCACCAGGCCGCGCTTGGCTACGCCGCGCGCAATTGCGCCACGGCGATGCGAGACGCGCTCGCGCTCGTCCTCAAACATATCCAATTGTCCCCCATTGTCTGTACTTGGAGCGTTGCCTTGAGGCTGCCCCACGTCATCGCGCATGTTGCGCTCGAGTTCCCCCATCGGGGTCCCCTTCCCTCCAGAGCCCCATGCACACCGGCGGCATACGCCGCGGCAACGTGCAAGATGGGAGGCGATCCGACTTAACCTTAACGGCTCGGGCACGTCGTCCGATCTGCGACGCGAGCATCCCGAGCCAAGAGGAATTACGGTTACTGGTACAGCCGGGGACTTGCACCCCGATTCTCCCAAACGCGCAGGAAAACCGCGCATTCGTGCGTCTCCGCACCACCATCTAGGCCATCGATTAATACCGTCAATATGCTATCACGCAAAAGGGCCTCGCACGCAGGCGAAGCCCAAGGTAAAAGCTATTGTTTGCGATAGGAAAATGCGGTGACGGCCGCAGCCTCTAGTGCTTGCCGCCGTGGCTGTTGAGCCAGATATTGCGGCCCAGCATAAGCGCCAGCACCAGCGCGCTCACGTAGCCCATAAAGCCAATGACTGGGATACCAAACACAACCGGCTCGATACGCGCGTAGTACACCACCGACGAACCGATAAACAGACCGGCGATCACAATTGCCATCGACATGCGGTCGATAATTCCACCCAGCTGTCGCAGCGCCTTATCGCTGCTCATGATCTGCGTGTTTACCTTAAGCTGGCCGCGCGTGAGCATGCGCGACGCCAAGCCCAGATACTCGGCCGCCTCGAGCGAGCCTTTTGCCGCGCGATAGCTGCTCGCGGCAAGATCGCGCCCCATTTCGCGGACGCGCGCATAGGCGCTCTTCTCGTTTTTGATGTGCGCCTGGATAATCTGGATCATGTTGACGTTGGGCATGTACTCGGTCAGCAGGCCCTCGAGCGTCACCATGCCGCGGGCGAACATCGTCACCACGCTCGGCAGCTCAACGTCGTTTTTGCGCGCCAGATTGAGCAGCGAGGTCAAAAACTCGCCGATATCAAGATCCTTAAGGTCAAGACCCGCAAAGTCGGCGACGATAAAGTCCAAGTCGGACAAAAAGGCCGAATGGTCGAGCTCGGCCGAATCGCCGCGCGTCACGGCAAAGCGCATAAGCGAATCCTTGAGTTTGGGCACGTCGCCCTCGGCTACGGCGAAGATCATATCCTTGACGATACCGCGGTCGTGGCTCGACATGCGCCCGACCATGCCCAGGTCGATAAAGTAGACGATGCCGTCCTTGAGAATGATGTTTCCCGCATGCGGGTCGGCATGGAAAAAGCCATCGTCGAGCACCTGCGTCGAGTAGTCCTCGACGATCGCGGCGCCAATCTTTTCCAAGTCATAACCCTCGGCTGCCAGTCGTTTGGGATCGGCAATGGAGATGCCGTCAATGTAGTCCATGACCACCACGTGCTCGGTGCAAAGATCTAGGTAGGACTTGGGGCACGACACGCCATGCACGCTTTTGTGGAAGTCATAGAAATCGTTGAGGTTTTTTGCCTCGGCCAAAAAGTTGGTCTCCTCGCGAAACGAGGTCCACAGCTCTTCGACCACACCGTGCAGGTCAACAAACTGATCGGTGTTGACGAACTTGGAAACGATGCGCACCACCGAGCGAATGATGTCGATGTCCTGCGCCATAACCTGTTGCGCGCCGGGGCGCTGCACCTTAACGGCCACGTCCTCGCCCGTCACCAGGCGGGCACGGTGTACCTGCGCGAGCGACGCGCTTCCGAGCGGGTTGGGGTCGATCGCGTCGAACATCTGCCCCAAGCGCTGGCCGTACTCCTCTTCCAGACAGCGGAGCACTACCTCATACGGCACCGGGTCTACGTCGGAGCGCAGGCGGCGCAGCTCGTCGCAAAACCGCTGCGGCAAAATCTCGGACCGGTTGGCCAGGATCTGCCCCATCTTGACGAACATGGGACCGAGCTCTTCGAGCAGACGACGCAGACGCACCGGCGTGAGGTTATCCCATACGCGGTACTTTTTGATCAGGCGAACGATCTGCCCAATGCGCTCACGACGACCTGCCGGTGTGAGCTGATACTCCTCGTCCGGCGCCATCGCGTCGGGCTCCTCGGGGACCATATCGACAGCGCGTGGCTTCTTGCGAGCGCCCGAGACGGCGGCCTCAACCTCATCGACAACCGCCGTCTCGTCACCCAAGGGATCTAGATTGTTGTAATCAGTGGTGGAATCTGCCATCTGCGCTGCTACTCGGCCTCTTCGGTGTCCTCTGCATCGTCGGGCTCAACGGACTCGACGGGCACCGAAGTCACGTTGTCCTCGACCGAGTCGACGATGTCGCGCACATGGGCCAGGAAGGCCGTGCGCTCGGGGGCGGTCATAACGCGGACGCGGGCCAGGATGAGCTCGTCGAGCACGCGCTGCGCCGCAGTCTCGCCCTGCATGCCCAGGCGCTCGGTCAGGTCGGAAATGGTGCCGCCGGCCTGCTCGAACATATCGGACACGCTGCGGGCGATATCGGGGGTGCCGGCGTCCTTGCGGACCTGCTCGCCCTTAGTATTGAGGTCGTCAAGGACCTTCTTGCCGCCCTCAACGGCAACGGCAGCGGCGCCGAAGCCCACGTTGATGGCACCGTTAACAAGCTGATCGAATTTCATAACCATGGTTGGCTCCAATCATGAACAACTGCATTGGCGTTCTTGTACCCAAGATTGGGTGAATGACACAAAATCGTTTTATCGCCAAGATAGAAATCGAGCGGGGCGAAGCCTTTGACGGCGTTTGTCCCGCTCGTTCGCCGCAAGGCCGTCTTTACCTTACGTTGTCATTCATCGCGAAGGAGTTCTTCATGGCACAGCTCGTGGTGTAGAGCACCTTGCCCAACAGGGCATCGGTCTCCACGCGCACGAGCTCGGCAAAGGCCTCGTTGGCGCGGGCGAGCTCGGCGGGCGCCTCGGCCTCGGGCAGCGCGGCCACGGCGGCATCGACGTCGTGGATCTGCTTGTGGCCCATGCCGCCAACTTTCTCCTGATAATCCTCGACCGCGCGACCGCACTCATGGAAGCGAACATCGGCCAAGGCACCGATCAGGCGATTTGCCCAATAGAAATTCTCGGACGTCACGCGAGCCTGCGTGTCGGCATAGTACTCGGGCATGGTCTCGACATTGGCGTACAGCGGCACGAGCGCGTTAAACGAGTTGGAGCCAAACGCCATCCACTGCACGGCGCGATACGCCGGCTGCGCATAGGGGCGCAGCTGCAGCACGGCAAGCTGGCTGTTGCGGTTGATGCCGATGGGACGATAGGCGCCGCGCGTGGCGGGCGTGCCCTTGCTGCCGTAGCAGTCGTACTCTGTGCCCTGGTAGTGGCTCGAAAGCACGTACTTGATGTCCTCGATGGTCACCTTGCGCTCGGGCACGCGGCTCCAGGGGATGTCGTCGCTCTCGGGCGTGTAGTCGGCGTCGGGACCGTCCCACACATCGCTGGGGTTGAGGCAGCGCTGCATGTACCAGGCGCGCGGCGTGTTGTAGACGTGGTCGCTGTCGCTGTGCGAGCCAAAGGCCTCGCGCGGGTTAAAGACCGCAGCGGGACCATCGCCCTTAACGCCCAGCGTCAGATCCAGATGCCACTCGGCCATCCAGGAGCGCAGGTCGGCGGAGCACATGTGGTCGACCTGGGCGCCCTCGGCGTCGTCCAGGTCAAAGCTATCGATACCCAGCTGGTTGGGCATGGTCACGTAGGCATCATCGGGCACGCGCTTGGCGATCCAGTGGTGGCCGCCGATGGTCTCGAGCCACCAGATCTCGTCAACATCACTAAAGGCGATGCCGTTGTTCTCGTAGGTGCCGTAGCGTTCGAGCAGGTCGCCCAGGATGCGCACACCGTCGCGGGCGGACTTGGCGTACGGCAGCACCAGGGTCACCATATCCTCCTCGCCCAAACCACCGGGCTGCGCCGGAACATAGCCGTCCTCGCCCTCGTTGCCCTTGGCGGGCACGTAGTCCACGAGCGGATCGGCGCCGCGGACGCGCTCGTTGGTGGTGAGCGTCTCGGTTGCGGACATGCCAACATTGAGCTCGTTGAAGCCGGCCTCGGCCCAAATGCCATGACCGGGGACAACGTCGGGGACGCTTGTATAACGCATGGGATTATCGGGCAGCTCAACGGTCAGGTGGCTCAAGACGCTCGTGTAGACACGCGGCTGCTCGTCGGGGTGCACAACACGCATGCGCTTGGGCTCAAACACCCCGTTGGACGAGTCCTCGTTGCGGGCAACCAGCGTCGACCCGTCGTAGCTCGCGTTCTTACCAACCAAAATCGTTGTGCACGGCATGCGCATCCTCCTTGAGCGAAGAAATCAAACGGTACCAGTGTATCGCTTCGGCGCAAAAAGGGCGAAACAGCCGCCCCGGCAACCCCTGTGGTCAAAAACGACTATTTCGATGCGCGCTCCGCCGACTCGATCACGTGCTTGGCGAGAATCGCCGTCGTTACAGCCCCCACGCCGCCCGGCACGGGAGTAATTGCGCCAACGATCGGTTCCGCAGCATCAAAATCGACATCGCCGACCAGCTTGCCAGCGGCCTCGTCCCAGTTAATGCCCACATCGATGATCGTCTGGCCCTCGCGAACCGCATCCGCGCCAATCGTGCGTGCGCGTCCAACGGCCGCAACCACAATATCAGCCGCACGGCACTCGGCAGCCAAGTCGCGCGTATGCGTATGGCACATCGTCACCGTGGCATTGCGAGCCGTAAGCATGGCGGCAACGGGACGGCCAATCACGAGCGACCGACCGACGACCGCGACCTTGGCCCCATCCAGCTCAACGCTGTAATGGTCCAGCAACGCCAACACGGCTTCTGCCGTGCAAGGAGCAAAGCCCTCGCCTCGCCCCGAAAGCGTGGTGAGCAGCGAGGCCGGCGTCATGGAGTCAACATCCTTGGCGGGCTCGAGTGCCGCGGCAACTGCATCCTCGTCAAGCCCAGCGGGCAACGGACGAAACATCAGGCAGCCGTGAACAGCGGGGTCGGCATCGATGTCCTTAATAGCCGCCAACAGCTCGTCCTGTGAAACATCGGCGGGAAGCAAAACGCGGCGAGCCTCAATGCCAATCTTCTCGCAGCGCTTGAGGGCGCCGCGCTCGTAGGACAGGTCGTCCTCGCGCTCGCCCACACGAACGATGGCCAGTGTCGGCACGATGCCCTGTTCGCGCAGGGCGGCGCAACGAGCGGCAAGTTCCTCGGTCAAAGCGCGGGCAACGGGAGCACCCTTGAGCAGTTCGGCCATGGCTATCCCCTCTTCCTTGCGGCGTCAGCAGCACGGCGCGCCAGTGCATCGGCGCGCGGCAGCCACGTATCTAGTAGTTCATCGCACGCCGCCTCGAGTTCCTCGGCGCGCGCCCGGTCTTTCATAGATGTGGTGTTGGCAAAGAGCGTCAGGCTCGCGCCTTGCATGGCGGCGCGGCAGAACACGGCGCCGCATGCCACGTCGGACAGCAACTGGCGCGAACCCTTGTCGGCCATGTCCTCGAGCAGCGCCAGCGCGCGGGCGCAGGCATCCATGATCCGATACGGTGGCATGGCCGCCACGCGCAACGCGTCCTGAATCGCCACGGGTCGAGCCGGGTCATCACAAGGAATACCGTATGCCGCAGACACCTGGCCGTACGCGCGCACATCCTCGGCAACCAGACCCACTAGTTCCTGCGCCAGCTCATCAGCCTGGGCAAACGCGCGCGTCAGGTCATCCGCACGATCAGCAAGCGCGGGATTGGTCGCACCGTAGCGGGCAACCATTCCACACAGCGAGGCGCCCAGCGCGCCCACAAAGGCGCTCGCGCTGCCACCGCCAGGAACCGGCTCGCGCGCGGCCAGCGCCTCGGCAAACCCGCGACAGGTCTTGTCCATCATCTCTTGGCTCATACGCATGCACCTTCAAGTCATATAGATCGGTCGGGCGGCAACCGCCGGCCAACCGCATCAAACACGTAATGATGCTAAGTCTAGCCCATAAGCACATGAGCGTCAGCACACCTGGCCATCGCGGATTTCTATGACGAACGATAGGCGTCGGCGCTGCAAACATGGGACACATGGCCCACCTTTCGAGACTCCCGAACGGCACAAACTGGGGCATATCTATAAGTAAGGAACCCGTTGGGGCACGGCCGCGCAACGGCCACAAGCGATGAACGGAGGCATAAGCCGCACAGTGCACAGAGACATCCGCCGCCAGTGCAATCAGTACCCCAACAGTATGCGGCGCCGTGATGTCATAGGCAGGCAAGGAGGACGCCACCATGAAGAAAAAGACCCTATCGATCCTTTCCCTTTGCATCGCCCTCTTTGCCGCGTTTGCCCTTGTCGGCTGCGGCGGGAGCGCATCGGGCGGGGGCGGCAGCGCCGCTAAGAGCGAGAGCAAAGAAAAGGCCCCCGTTGCCAAGAAGACTGACTTCATTTGGTTTAAGGTCGAGATGCCCGAGGGCGTTGGCGTAAGCGACTCCGCTGGCAAGAATGCCGACAGGGTCCAGCTCACCTTCCCCGAAGACGAGAACGGTTCGGCCGATCGCTTTATCCCCGTTTGGAAAAAAGCGCTGACGGCAGAGGAATCCCACGCCGACCAGGCAGAAAAGAAAGGTGATACGTTCCAGTGGAAGGATGGCGGGTCCGTCGAGTATAACGGCAGGACGTGGCTCGTCGGAACGTACGAGGACAACAGCAGCGTCTCAACCCTTCTCTTTACCGACGTTGAGCCGGGAAGCGTCTACGTCCTCATCTCGAACTTCGATCTGCATAAGAAAGAAGCCGAGGCGCTCCTCAACTCCATCGAGTTTCCCGATGACATGGCGAAGGCAGTTGCCGAGGCACGCGAAGTCGAGATTTCGAGCATCGAGATCAAGCATTAGGGGCTCGCACGCAGCATCGCGTGCGCATTCATTAAATGATCGGACGCCCAGCCAGGGGAGGATTGGATCGGCCGACCCTCCCCTCTTTTACGCCCGAGCATATTGCCACTTGTCGGCGCAAATCAGGCCCCCAGAATGGGACACATGGCCCACCTGAACGAGCCGCCCGCGCGTACAGTAAAGGCAGGTAATCCATGGGCGGTTACAGATCGAGGAGGACACGA
>USHR01000045.1 GCA_900554495.1 uncultured Collinsella sp. | reverse complement strand
GGCCACTAGAACCTCCTTGCTGGCAAAGTTCAATTTATAGAACACGAATTGAACCAGGGTTCAATTTAGGCAGCAGTATAACGCGGCACCTCATTCGAAAGTTCAATTTCATAAGAAAATGCACCGGACTCTGAGATTTGCCCAAAGCGGACAATGACGCGCACACGTTTAGAGGTATTCGAGGAAACGGGCGGCGGCAAGCGAAACGTCAGCCGTGCGATATATCGCATTGATCTGCCGATGGGGATGCCCTTCGAGCGGGCGCACGGCGACATCGAACTGGCAGCGCCGCAAGATGAGCGCCGGAAGAATGCTCACGCCCAAGCCGTCCTCGACCATAGCCATAATCGCATAGTCATCCCAAGTCGACAGCTTAGAGCGCACCGCCAGGCCCGCGCGGCGAAACAGCGGCGTAATCTCGTCATCGGTGCCGCGTTCTAGCAGAATAAACTGCTCGTTAGCCAAATCGGAAAGAGAGACGGCCTCCGCCGTGGCAAGCAAAGAGCCTGCCGGCACTACCGCCATCAACTCGTCGCGCACCAAAGGCCGCGATGCCATGCCGTTTTCTCGGGGCTCATGCGGGATAAAGCCCAGATCGCAGCGGCCCTCTGACACCCATTGTTCAATCTCTGAGTAATCGCCCATCAGCAACTCGTAATCGACGTCCGGGTAATCGGCGCGAAAGCGCGCAATCACTGGCGGCAGCACGTGGGTCGCCACACTCGAAAACGTACCGATGCAGATTTTGCCGCGCATGAGCCCCCGCATCTCATCCACCCGTCGCTGCAAGCGAGTGAATTCCTCGCAGAGCGCCTCGACTGCCGGCATGACCTGCCGCCCGTCAGCAGAAAGCACCACGCCCTCACGGCTGCGGCCAAGCACCTTAAAACCCCAATCCGCCTCAAGGTCGGCCACCATGCGGCTCACGCCAGACTGCGAATAGCTTAGGCGCTCGGCAGCGCGCGTAAAGCTTCCGGCACGCACGGTCTCCAGCAGCACCTGCATCTTTTGAATATTCGTTTCCACGACACGCTTCCACCTTTGCATGAGTTTTTGTCATGTTTTCCATGCATTATATTCGCTTTTCTTCTAAAGCCAGTTCACCCATAGTGAACATGTTCGGATATAGAGGGGATGTCAGCGCATGAACAACGGACTGTTTACGTACTTAGCAGCATTGCTATTGTTTGGCTCCAACGGCATCCTCGCCGCCGCCATCGCACTGCCGAGCTCCGATATCGTGCTACTGCGCACGTTTTTGGGCGCCCTCTCGCTTGTCACTATCCTTGCCATCACCCAACGCCATAAACTGCAGGCGCCATCTCGTCCCCGCGAAGCCGCAGCACTCCTTCTCTCGGGAGCCGCGCTGGGCGCCAGCTGGATTTTTCTGTTCCGCGCCTACCAGACGATCGGCGTCGGCGTATCCTCGCTGCTGTACTACTGTGGCCCCATCATTGTCATGGCGCTCTCCCCACTCATCTTTGGTGAAAAACTGACCGGCGGCAAAATCGCCGGGTTTATCGCCGTCGCCTGCGGTGCTTTTCTCATTGCAGCACAAGGTCTAGGCGGCAATATGCCCATTGCGGGTATCGTCTGCGGTATCGCCTCGGCATTTTGCTATGCGCTGATGGTCATCGCTAGCAAGGGCGCGCCGCACATCGAAGGTCTCGAGAACTCCGCGCTCCAGGTGAGCGCCGCTTTTGTGACCGCGCTGGTCCTCACGCTCATCACGCAGGGCGCTCCCTCATTCCTGTCCGCCGGTGTCGCCGCCAGCATTGATTGGCGCGCCGTCGTCATGCTCGGCGTCGTCAACACCGGACTCGGTTGTCTGCTCTACTTTAGTGCCGTCGCCAAACTGCCCGTGCAGACCGTCGCGGTCGTCGGCTACCTCGAGCCGCTTTCGGCCGTCGTGTTCTCGGCCGTCCTTTTGGGCGAAGCCATAACACCGGTCCGCCTGATGGGCGCCGCACTTATCATCGGCGGTGCGCTCTTTTGCGAACTCGCCGGCAAACGCGCAAGCGCCAAGGCTGGCATAGCCCAGACAGCACGTGCTTAAAAGCCCCTGTTTCGAAATGCTACCCACGTACATAAATAATCCCAAGCTGGGGATTATTGTCTAAAATAACCTGATGTGCCAAACTGCTCTTGTATGTATAAAGACGGCATAAAGGTTATCTGTCCTAGACAGATAACCGGATGTCTAAGGGAGTCCACGTGGCACACAACAAACTGGAGGCAAGCCCCCAAGACCATCGTGGTCAAGGCGGGCACGGAGCCATTCCCCTCTCCGCTGGCATGCTGCTCGTAACGCTCGGCGTCGTCTATGGCGACATCGGCACGAGCCCCATGTACACCATGAAATCAATCGTCGCCAACAACGGCGGCATCGGTACCGTCAGCGAGGACATGATCCTGGGCGCGCTTTCGCTCGTCATCTGGACCATGACACTCGTGACCACGGTCAAGTACGTGGTAATCGCCATGAAGGCCGACAACCACAACGAAGGCGGCATCTTCGCCCTGTTTAGCCTGGTGCGCAAGGTGGCACCGTGGCTGATTCTCCCCGCCATGATCGGCGGTGCGGCGCTGCTCGCCGACGGCATCCTCACCCCCGCTGTCACGGTTACCACGGCCATCGAGGGTCTGCGCACCATCGAATGGGGCCATGCGCTGCTGGGTGACGGCCAGACCAATGTGATCATCATCACCATCATCATTATCTGTGGTCTGTTTGCCATGCAGCGCGCCGGCACCTCGTCAATCGGCAAGCTGTTCGGCCCGCTTATGACGCTATGGTTCCTGTTCCTGGCGGGCGCCGGCCTGTTCAACATGCTCGGCAACCTGTCCATCCTACGCGCGCTCAACCCCATCCGCGGCATCATGTTCCTGTTCTCGCCCATCAACCACTCGGGCATCATGGTGCTCGGCTTCGTCTTCCTGTCGACGACTGGCGCCGAGGCGCTCTATTCGGACATGGGTCACGTGGGCAAAGCTAACATTTACGCATCCTGGCCGTTTGTTAAGGCGGCCCTCATCCTCAACTATCTGGGTCAGGGAGCTTGGCTGCTCGCCAATAACTCCAACCCCCAGATGCTCGCGATGGATATCGTTAACCCGTTCTATATGATGCTTCCCGAGCCCCTGCGCCCCTTTGCCATTGTGCTTTCGGCCGTGGCGGCCATCATCGCCTCGCAGGCGCTCATCACCGGCTCGTTCTCGCTGGTATCCGAGGCCACGCGTCTCAACCTTATGCCGCATCTGCGCATCCACTACCCCAGCGACACCAAGGGCCAGCTCTATATTCCACTCGTCAACAACATCATGTGGGTCGGCTGTATCTTCATCGTGCTGCTGTTCCAGAACTCCGAGCGCATGGAGAGCGCCTATGGCCTCGCCATTACCGTGACCATGCTCATGACCACGACGCTTTTGACGAGCTACATCGCCGGCGTCCTCAAGCACAGGCTGGGCGCCTGCGTCTTCGCCCTGCTCTTTGGTGCCATTGAGCTGTGCTTCTTCGCCTCGTGCCTCACCATGTTCTTTGACGGCGGCTACGTCATGATCTTCCTGGCCGCACTGCTGTTCGGCCTTATGTATGTGTGGCGCCGCGGCACCGCCATCGAGCGCACGCAGACGATTCTACTGCCCGTCTCCAAGTACATCGACCAGCTCAATCGCCTGCGCAATGACGAGACCTATCCCGTGCTCGCTGACAATCTGGTATTTCTCACCAACAGCCCCGACCCGCTCACGCTCGATCGCGACGTGCTCTATTCCATCCTGGACAAGCACCCCAAGCGCGCCAAGGCATATTGGTTCATCAACGTGCATGTTACCGACGAGCCCTATACGCACGAGTATTCCGTTGAGACCTTTGGCACAGACTTCCTGTTCCGCGTGCGCTTGGACCTGGGCTTTAAGGTCAATCAGCGCATCAACGCCTACCTGCGCCAGATCGTCGGCGACTTGATGGCATCGGGCGAGCTGCCGCCGCAACATCACACCTACTCCATCTACGAGACGCGTGGCAACGTGGGTGACTTCCGCTTTTGTATGCTGCGCAAGATGCTTGCCCCCGAAACGGACATCAACCGCAATGACCACCGCGTGATGGCCATCAAGTACGCCGTCCGCCGCGCCTGTGGAAGCCCAGCACGCTGGTACGGTCTTGAGAACTCGGCCATCATCATCGAGTACGTGCCGCTGTTTGCCCGCATGCGCCCGGCCGTTAAGCTCGTGCGCACCCAGGTGCCGCTCGAGGTTCAGATCGAAGAGGCCGAGGAAATGGAAGTCGACATCTTCTCGGACGACTTGGTCAACGGCAACGAGGCCGGTAGGGACATGAACATCGATCCCACCGAGCTGCTCGAGAGCGTCGCCGATACGCCCGAACAGCAACAGCTCGACGGCCTCGAGAGCACCCAGCTCAACGACGCCAACTTCTAGCGACGTCACAAATCAACGACAGCGGCCCTGCACCTCACGTTGAACTGCCAGGGCCGCTTTTGTCTACGTTTTTTGGCCAGGTAAAACACCTTTGAGGCTTTACCTGGGCGTAATCGTAGACTGCTATTCGGCATTTCCGGGGCTAGACAACCGCCTGGCCCCAATCGGTCATATAACCCTAGCCCACATTGAAATGCTATCGAAAAAGAAGCAGGCTATAGAGACTGGTCTCTCACCCACTCGATGAGTTCGGGGATCGCATAAGCGTATTGCCAGGTAAAGTTATGAGTGTTTCCACCCTGGACCGTCTTGTCGGTGCTATCGAGAGTTCCCTTCTCTACATGAAGGAAAACGACATGCGCCCCATCGGTCACCGCTTGTTTACAGGCCGAGGAGCAGACATCCGAGAGCTCGACCATAAGCTCATCGAGCGTCTTCTGGCTGCCAGCCGCCTTGGCTCCTTCCTGGTTACCCGAAGGGTTTTTCTCTCCCGTTGCGTCGTAATCAACCCACAGGCCACTCGTATGTCCTTCGCCGTCATAGTTATAGGCGCAATTCAGCTGCTTCTCAACATAAGGAATTCCGATACTCGCGACACCCTTCTCGGGATCCGTCATGCCGCCATAGGAATTGGAATCGTCTTCAGAAACGAATATCACCATGGGCGTCTTGGCAATCGGAGTCATGTTGCCTTGCCCGGCAACGAGCATAAGCGCTGCAAAGGAATTGTCATCGGAATGCTTGGAGGCATATTCGATGAGGGCCATGCACCCGGCAGATTCGCCCGTCCCGTAAATGCGATCCGGATCGATCGAGTAACCCTGGTCGATCAGGTCCTCGATTACATGCAGGCAAGTCTCGATATCGCAACAAGTTCCAGCGATCGTCAGCACAAATTGTGATCCATCAGCCCAGGCAAGGGCTCCCAGACCTTGACGAAGATTCACCCTCACATCGCAGGTGGTTACCCCCGCATCCGGCAGGAAGAGCGTGATGGGGTATTTCTTTGCTTTGTCGTAGTCGTCAGGCTGTGCCAAGGCAAACGAAGCATGGAATCCAGTTTTGGGGTCATCGTAGGTCCCTGCAACAAACTTGTCTGCCTCGGAGTTGAGAACAGTCGAAGCCACGAGATATCGGGAGGATGTCTCGTCGCCTGTAAGCTTTTTACCTGCAGAATCCTTGAGATCCTTTATTTGGGCGATTTTGACGCAACCGCTATCAAGGGATACGGGACCGTTTGAGCCCACGCACCCACGCGTCATCTGAAACATCAACGTCTGTGCGCCCGCATCTGCTGGATCGAGCTCGACGATGACGTACGTTCCCTTGCTTTTGCCCCCTTCATCACTCAGCTCGGCTTTGTCGTTTACATAGGCAGTGACAATCGAGCGTCCCAAAACCGAGAAAGATCCCAGCCCCTTTTCCTGAGCCTGTTGACCGATGCCGCCATGTCCGGGATCAACCGAAGACGCATCGACATCCACGTCGTATTCAATCGCCACGCCGACAATCTTCTCTCCGATTGCATATGTTTTCGCAAGTGCAGAAACAGAGATAACGTGCTCGTAGAATTCGCTAACGTCGCTATCCGTGCCACCCGATTTGCCGTCGCTATCAACCTTCAGTGCATCATCCTTGCCGGCAGCCACGCTTCCCGCGCCGCTTTCGCTTCCAGACGCGCAGCCAACAAGCATAGAGGCGGTGCCCGCCAGCATTGTGGCCCCACCGGCCGTTAAAAAGCTTCGCCGACTCATTTCGAAAGCCATTTTTATTGCCCCGTTCCCCAGCCCGCTTCTGACTGGATTTTCAGCGTTTTTAATCAGAAATTAACGAAACGGAGTCCGTGCCTTCGAAGCGCCTAAACAGGGAATCCGTTGATGCCAGATGCCCGGCGCGCCGCTCGGAAGTAAAACTAAAGGAATTTTATATAATCTAAATGAGCCAATCGATTCGCTTTTGAACGGCTATTATTCCAAAGATGAATTGAAACTACCGCTTGTTTAATATATCTTGACAAAGTCATCGGCATCATGTTTGCCTTCAACTTCTGATCGACCAAGCGGCCCTGGCGGAGACGCAGGGCCGCTTTGCATTGCAGTAAAGCTAACGGCTACGAACGGCGCGGCTCGGGAACCACGAGCCTATCGGAGCTCGCGCCCTCAGCATCCATCAGGCTCACGTAGCGAATCGACGGATCCCCATACATCGCGTAGTAATAATTGCCCGTGCGCGCGCTAAAGCATCCGGTGTAGATAGTCTTCTCGAACTTGCCATCGCCCATCCTGGACGCCCCCTCGATCATCACCACGCCCTCGAGCGAGCGGAACATGCGAACGACGTTTTCGGTCTCGCTCTCCTTTTGCGGGTAATTGGCATTGAGGTACGCCGCCTTTACAAAACGGCTCGGCGAATAGCAATCGCCCGGAATGCCGCGCATGCCGGCACCAGCTCCATAGGGCTTGAGCTCGGCGCCACGCCATGTCGCCGTCTGCGGAAAATCGCTTGTGGCGGTGATATAGGTGCGCAGGTTTTCCATGTGCCACGGGAAGGTCGGCTGGTTGGCAAGGGTGTCAACCGGATCGTCGTATACATGCAGGCCGTCAGCCATCATCTCGACCACGATGCTGCGCTGGCTGTCGCCGATAATCCAATGGAGCAGCGACACGCCCAGCCCCTCTCCGGCAGATTTGGCGACAATCACCGTGTCGCGCAGCGCGGCCTCGGCCTCATCGACCGTCGAGAACGTCGCTGCCACCCACAGGGGAAACTCATAGGCCGCGATATTGGTCTTGCCGTCGACAGGGTCCTCGGCATACTCGGCATAACCCGGGAAATTGAGGCCCGCCACGGCGAGGCCCGCATCGTTGCCGCAATCGAAGAACATAGGGTAGTTCTTGTAATCGATGCACATACCGATCACCGCGTGCGCCGCTGTCGCGTCGTCGATAAACGAATACGGAATGTGAAACCCGCGCGGCATCACGCGAACCTGTTGGCCGTAGTCAAAGCTCCAGTCGAGATTGCGGCCCAGATACATGTGGCCAGAATTATCGGTAAATCGAATACTCGTACACATAGCGCCTCCTAGCTTTACGTTCTTGCTAATTTCATTGTCTCCAAACAAAAAGGCGCTAAACACAAAAGCCCGGACATGACAACAATGTCACGCCCGGACTATTCAAGCAGGATAAACTCAACCAAGTTAACCCCGCAGGTCGTCTAAGGGGTCAAAGTGCCGCAGATTGCCACGAAAGAGGAGCGAAGCGTACTTAAGGTACGCGAGCGACGATTGAGCGGCAAGGTGCGGTGCTTTGGTCCCCTTAGACCAACTTTCCAAGACAGTGATCGATCATATGCTGGATCATCTGTGCCTCAAAGCCCGCGTAGTCGCGGCGGCACTCCTTCATCTTGCCGTCGACAATCTGGTCAAAGGCAACCTTGCACTTGATATAGCGCGTGGACTTGGTGACCTCCTCGTGCGTCAGGCAGCTCTCCTCCATCTTGCTGGCACCCAGGCCAAACACCAGACGGGGGTTGTAGAGTACGTGGGGCTCGCCGGCATCGTCCAGGTAGACGCAAACCTTCTTGGTAACGCCAATCTGGTTGGCGGCCAAGCAGCCGGCATCATCGAGCGACTTGATGGTATCAATCAGATCCTGAGCGACCGACTCGTCCTCGACAGTCGCAACCTCGCAACGCTGAGACAGGATAGCCTCGTCGCGGCAGAGCTCTTTAATCATACGTTCCTCCATAGGGGTCGTTGTAACCGCTTAAGTATACGGTACCTACACAATTTCATGCGAAAGATACCGCCCGTCCGTTACAAACCGCCGAACATCAACATGTGAGGAACACCAACTTCACAAAGGCGATATAGTAGGTGAGTTCGTGTCAATCGGCCTAAACTCGGGGCCGAACAAGGAAAGGGTATGCATGGACGAACTATTTCACGTCAGCGAGCGCAAGTCCACAATCGGGACCGAACTCCGCGCTGGACTGACAACATTCCTGGCGATGGCCTACATCATCGCCGTCAACCCCGCGGTGCTCTCGGGTGCTGGCATCGATGCGGGAGCGCTCGCCTGCGCCACCTGCCTGGGCGCCGGCATCATGACCATCTGCATGGGCATCTTCGCCAACCGCCCGCTCGCCTGCGCATCGGGCTTAGGCGTCAACGCGATGATCGCTGGAATCACCACCACCGTCTGCGGCGGTGACTGGCACGTGGCCATGAGCGTCATCTTCCTTGAGGGCGTCGTCATCTTGCTGCTCGTGCTTTGTGGCCTGCGTGAGGCCATCATGGACGCCATCCCGGTTGTCCTGCGTCACGCCATCTCGGTGGGTCTGGGCCTGTTCATCGCCATGATTGGCCTGTGCGATGCCGGCATTATCACCGCTGGCGCCGGTACACTCGTCGGTCTGGGCGACATCACCTCCCCCACCTTCATCGTCGGCATCATCTCCATCCTGGTGACGGTCGCCCTCGCCTGCCGCAACGTCCCCGGCTCGCTGCTCATCGGCATCGTCGTCGCCGTCATCGCCGGTATCCCCCTAGGTGTGACCCAGGCTCCGACCGGTATCATCGCCCCGCTCGACTTCTCGAGCATCGGTGGCCCCATCGCCGACGCCGGCGGCGTGCCCGCCATCGTCAAGGTCCTTACCGACCCCGCGCTCCTCGTCATCTCGTTCTCGCTGCTCATGAGTGACTTCTTCGACACCATGGGCACCGCGATGGCCGTGGCCAAGCAGGGCGAGTTCCTCACCGACGACGGCAACGTCGAGAATATCAAGGAGATCCTGATCGTCGACTCCGCCGCCGCTGCTGTGGGCGGTTTCATGGGTGTCTCCTCCATCACCACCTTCGTCGAGTCCACCTCTGGCGCTGCCGACGGTGGCCGCACGGGTCTCACCTCCGTCACCACCGGCGTGCTGTTCATTCTCGCCGCGTTCTTCTCCCCCATCGTCACCATCGTTTCCAGCGCCGCCACCTGCGGTGCTCTGGTCTACGTCGGCTACCTCATGATGAGCGAGGCCTCCGAGATCGACTGGTCCGACGTGTCGCAGGGTTTCCCGGCGTTCATGATTGTCGCCGGCGTGCCCTTCACCTACTCCATCTCTGCCGGCATTGGCCTGGGCTTTATCGCCTACGTGGTCGTCGCGCTCTTTAAGGGCGAGGCCTCCAAGATCAAGCCGCTCATGTGGATCGCAGCCCTCGCCTTCCTCGTCTACTTCTTCGTGGCGTAACGGCATAGTCTGCTAAAGCAAAACAACAAGGCGCGGAATCGCATCGAGCGGCTCCGCGCCTTTCTTTTAGCGTCTGCCCCCGTGTCAGCGTGCGACAATTGAGGCTGTCAATATCACAACACCGAGAGAAGCCTGCCTTGGAAGCGCATCATAAGCAGATAACCGTTTATTCAGAGTGTGCGGAAGGCGCGCCCGTCATCTACCTCCCCGTTGTCATGGGCAACGGTAGTGAAGTCTACGAGCGCTGCCGAGAGCTCGACTGCCCGCCGTTCACCCTTGTCGCCATTGGAGGGCTCGATTGGAATCGCGAGCTGAGCCCCTGGGAATGCGACGGAACTATACGAGATGCCGAGCCCTTTGGCGGACAGGCTGCTGGTTTTCTTGACGAGTTGTTGAAGCAGATAATCCCCCAGGCCGAATCATCGCTCCCGCAACCGCCCGCCTGGCGCGGCGTTGCCGGCTACTCGTTGGCGGGTCTTTTTGCACTGTGGGCACTTTGGCAAACAGATGTCTTTGAGCGCGTGGCGAGTGCATCGGGGTCGCTGTGGTTCCCCGGCTTTATCGACTACGCGCGCGAGCGCACGATGACGGCTACGCCCGACGCCGCCTATCTGTCGCTCGGTAAAAAGGAAACCAAGACGCCCAACCGCATGATGCGGCACGTACTCGACGATACGCGCGCGATGGAAAAGCTGTTTATCGAGCGCGACATCCCAACAACGCTGGAGCTCAACCCCGGCAATCATTTTGCCCAAACTGACCTGCGCATGGCGCGCGGCATCCACTGGATACTGACGCATTAAAAATGGCGTCCACGCGCACATACGCATGGACGCCATTTTTAATTTGGCTGAACGCAGCTACTATTCAGTAGTCTCCTCAAGCTCGGAAGTATCGAACTCAAAGTCATTACCAGGCAGGATGGCGTTGAGCACAATGCCCACCAGAGAGCCCACGGCAAGGCCCGAAAGCGAAATCGTCACGCCGCCCAGCTCCAGCACGATGGCACCGGCGGTACTGTAGGCAATGCCGAGCGAAAGCACGAGCACCAAAGTCGCAACCAGCACATTGCGGTTGTTCTGGAAATCAACCTGGTTTTCGATAAGGTTGCGAACGCCCACGGCGCTGATCATGCCGTAGAGCACGAGCGACACGCCGCCGATTACACACGCCGGCATAGCAGCGATCACAGCAGCAAACTTGGGGCAGAACGAAAGCACGATGGCGCAGCAGGCGGCAATGCGAATCACGCGCGGGTCGAACACGCGCGTCAGGGCAAGCACGCCGGTGTTCTCGCCATACGTCGTATTGGCGGGGGCGCCAAAAAGCGATGCCAAGATGGTCGCCAGGCCATCGCCGAGCAAGGTACGGTGCAGACCGGGATCGGCAATGTAATTGCGTTCGCAGGTAGAGCCAATGGCGGAGATATCGCCGATATGCTCGATCATAGTTGCAAAGGCCAGCGGCATGATGGTGATGATGGCCGTCGTGGCAAGACCGCTATCGAACTGCGGTCCAAAGAGCGCAAACACGGTGTTGTCCCACACGACGGGCAAGCCAACCCAGGGGGCAGCTGCGACGCCAGAGAAGTCGACTTCACCCAACGCAGCCGCAACGGCATAGCTCACCACCACGCCCAGCAGAATCGGCACGATCTTGACCATGCCGCGGCCCCAGATGTTGCAGATGATGATCACGGCCACAGCGATAACGGCGACAAGCCAGTTGGTCTGACAGTTGGCAATGGCAGAGCTCGCTAGGATCAGGCCGATGGAAATGACGATGGGGCCGGTCACCACCGGCGGAAAGAAGCGCATGACACGTTTGGCGCCAAATGCGCGGAACAGCGCCGCCAGCACCGGATAGAGCAGGCCGGCGCAGGCAACGCCCAGGCAAGCGTAGGGCAAAAGCTCGGCCTCGCCGTTGGGTGCAATGGCGGCATAACCCGCGATAAAGGCAAACGACGAGCCCAGAAACGCGGGCACCTTACCACGCGATAGAAAATGAAACAGCAGCGTGCCGATGCCGGCGAACAGAAGCGTCGCCGAAACGGAAAGGCCGGTGAGCACGGGCACGAGCACCGTGGCTCCGAACATCGCAAACATGTGTTGCAAACCCAACACGAACATGCGCGGGCGGCCGAGCGATGATGCATCGTAGATGGCATCGGTGACGGCGGGCGTCGAGGATTGGGACATGGAAGTCCTTTCATGATGGAAGGGCGATCAGGCATATCGGATAACCTGCCCGAACGATACGATCCGGACCATTGTACGTGATACGTCATGTCTCGCGCGCGCCGTCACCTGCAAGCGGTAGCGTTACTTCCAAACGCGCTCGGCAATGCGCTTGACCAGCGCGATCTTTGCCCACTGTTCGTCCTCGGTCAGCTTGTTGCCA
>USHR01000044.1 GCA_900554495.1 uncultured Collinsella sp. | reverse complement strand
GAATTGGAGAGAACGCTCCCGCAAACTGCCTCTTGACAACTTATAGGAGCGTCGGTTTTAATTTCGCAATATTCCGTGTAGTCGAGGGTTACCGGTTAAACGTAGTAGATAGGCCCATTTCGTGGCAAGCGAGTCAACTCAGGGCACAGGGCAGCTAATTTGGGACGGGTCAGCGCAGCAGGCCGGCTACTTCGCCGGCTAGGGTGATGGTGCCAGCTGCTACGAAGGGCTCGCCCGCGGCCTTGAAAGCCGCGAGGGCCTCGGGCACGCTCGGGAATACGCCTGCGAGCTTATCGGCGTCCACAAGGGCGGCGAGCTCCTCTGCCGGCAGGGCGCGGTCGGAATCGGTCTGGGTCACGACTACGCGGGGGAACGCCGGAACCAAAACGTCAACGATACCCGCCACGTCCTTATCGGCCAGCGCGGCACACAGCAGCGTGGGGCGGTTCTCCACGCACGGGTCGATCTCGTCCAGTGCGCTCACAAAGTTCTCGCAGCTCTGGGGGTTATGACAGGCATCGATCAGCTTGAGTGGATCGGTCCCCAGCACGTCAAAACGACCCGGCGTGGGGCAACCCATAAGCGATGCATCCAACGCATCGTGATCGAGCTCGCGACCCAGATACCCCTCGCAAAGCATAATCGCGCACGCTGCATTCTGCGGCTGATACGCCGGCTTAACCATGCTCGTCGTATAGATCGCACGCGGCGTGGTGCAGCTGAACTCCACCGTATCGCCAACATGCGCCGGCACCTTAGTCGTGGCGTGGCTCACCACGAGTGGCACCACACCGCACTCGCGGCAGCGGGTATCCATCACGCGCTGAACGCTCGCCTCGTGCGTGCCCTCGCCCAGCACAACCAGGCGCCCAGACTTAATTACCGCAGCCTTCTCCCCCGCAATGGCCTCGAGCGTATCTCCGAGAATGCGTGTATGGTCGAGCCCGATGCCTGTGATGGCAACGGCCACGGGGTCGGTCGCACTCGTAGCATCCCAGCGTCCGCCCATGCCAACCTCGAGCACGGCAACATCCACCGCGGCCTCGGCAAACACCACAAGTGCGGCGGCCGTCAGCAGGTCAAACGGCGTGATGGTATAGGCGCGCTCCCCCGCCGCCACACGGTGCGCATTCACGCGACGTCCCGCCTCAACAGCGGCAGAAACGCCACGGGCAAACGCCTCATCGCTCACGACGCGTCCATCGACTTCCATGCGCTCAGGATAGCGCACCAGCTGCGGCGACGTATACAGCGCGGTCTTGAGCCCCTCGCCGCGAAGGATAGCAGCCGAAAAACGCGTAGTCGAAGTCTTGCCATTGGTGCCGGCAACCTGAATGCAATCAAAGTACCCGTCCGGACGTCCCAGCTCATCGAGCATATCGACAACCGTCTCGAGCAAAGGACCAGCATCCCCAGAAATCCGCCCCGTATCAGCAGCAAGCCCCACAGCCTCATCAAACGAAAGCAACTCAAACGAGAACGGAACGACATAAGACCCAGAACGCTTAGCCATAACCCAAAGTCCCCCATAACAGAAAAAGAGGCCCACCAAAAGAATGAGCCCCTCGCGTTGACAATATCGGCCTTTATCCGCTTACAGCGAGATCAAGGCCACAACCCAGTGGCCCTAACCTACCAGTTGCAAACAACCACGTAACCGCACTAGGAGCGGCCCGATGCTTTGCTCGCCGCAAGTTCCGCACGCAAAGGACAGCACTTAATGTGCTGTCCGTCTTGCGCAGGACTGTCCGCAGCGGAGAGCAAAGCATCGGGACGCGCCCCCAAGTTAGACCTACGAGAAGTCAGCAACCTGAGCAGTCAGCGCCGCCAGGATCTCCTTGAGCTCAGCTGCACGGTCCCTCTTCTTCTGGACCACCGCAGGCGCGGCCTTGGCCACAAAGCCCTCGTTGGCCAGCGTCTTCTCGCAGCCGGCAAGCTCCTTCTGCGCAGCGGCGATCTCCTTCTCCAGGCGCGCCTTCTCGGCCGAAAGATCAACCTTACCCTCGAGCACCACAAAGACCTCGACGCCGCTGTCGACCACGGCGATGCTCGCGGCCGGCTTCTCGACGTCGGTACCCATGACTAACGAGGCGGTGTTGGCCAGCGGCTCGATGGTCGAACGCAGGCTCTCGAGCTTCTCGATATCCTCGGCACCGGCGCGCACGACCACGTCGAGCTCGGCCTTGGGGCTCAAGCGATAACGCGAACGCGTGGCGCGGGCGGCGGAAACGACGGCGCGGCACAGCTCAAACGCGCGCTCGGCGTCCTCGTCGACATACTTAGCGTAGTCGGCGGGCTCGGGCCACTTGGCGATCATAAGCGCCTCGGCGCGGTCCACGTTGCCCTCGGCGTCCAGGTCAAGCACGCTCGCCGGCATGTTGTCCCAGATCTCCTCGGTGACAAACGGCATGAGCGGGTGCATCAGGCGAATGGAGGTGTCGAGCACAAAGATCAGGTTGCGCTGGGCCTGCAGACGGCCCTCGCCCTTCAGGCGGGCCTTGGTGACCTCGACGTACCAGTCGCAGACCTCGTTCCAGAAGAACTGCTGCACGCCGCGGGCCATGTCGCCAAAGGTGTAGTTCTCGATACCCTCGGTGACCATCTTCACGGCCTTTGCCAGGCGGCTGAACATCCAGGCGTCGGCCGGCGTCTCAACGACGGGCTCGCCGGGCGTGTAGCCCTCCATGTTCATGAGCAGGAAACGGCTGGCGTTCCAGATCTTGGTCACAAACGACTTGGCCTGCTCGGTGCGCGGGCTGTCGATAAGCTTCTTGGTCTTCTTGTCGATGTTCGCGTCGAACTTGACGTCCTGGTTGTTGGTGCACAGCGTGAGCAAGTTGTAGCGCATGGCATCGGCGCCGTACATGCCAATGAGGTCCATGGGGTCAACACCGTTGCCCTTGGACTTGGACATGCGGCTGCCGTCCTTGGCAAGAATCGTCGGGTAGATGACAACGTCCTTAAACGGCACCTCGTCCAGGAAGTACAGCGAGCTCATGACCATGCGGGCGACCCACAGCGCGATGATATCGCGCGCGGTGACGAGCGCCGTCGTGGGGTGATGGCCCTCGAGCAGCTCCGGCTTTTGCGGCCAGCCCTGCGTGGCGAAGGTCCACAGCTGCGAGCTGAACCAGGTGTCCAGCACGTTCTCGTCCTGATGCACGTGATGGCCGCCGCACTTGGGGCACACGTCGGTGTCCACGGTAAGAGCGTCCTCCCAGCCACAGTCCTCGCAGTAGAACACGGGAATGCGGTGGCCCCACCACAGCTGGCGGCTGATGCACCAGTCCTTAAGATTCTCCATCCAGGTGGTATAGGTCTGCGTCCAACGCGCAGGGTGGAAGGTGACCTTGCCGGAGTTGACGGCGTCGAGCGCCGGCCCTTTGAGCTTGTCGACGGCGACGAACCACTGCTCAGACAGCCACGGCTCAAGCGCGGCGTCGCAACGGTAGCAGTGCATGACGGAGTGGTCGAGGTCCTCGACGTGATCGAGCAGGTCGTGCTCCTCGAACCACTTGATGACGGCCTCGCGGCACTCGTCGCGGTTCATGCCGGTGAACTCGCCGTAGCCCTCGACGACCACTGCGTGCTCATCGAAGATATTGATCTGCGGCAGGTCGTGGGCCTGACCCATGGCGTAGTCGTTGGGGTCGTGGGCCGGGGTGACCTTGACAAAGCCGGAACCAAAGTTGGCGTCGACATGCCAATCCTCAAAGATGGGAATCTCGCGGTTAACGATGGGGAGCTTAACAGTCTTACCCACAAAGGCGGCCTTCTCGGGATCCTTCGGGGAGACGGCAACGCCTGTGTCGCCGAGCATGGTCTCGGGGCGCGTGGTGGCGACGACGATGTAGTCCTGGCCGTTAACCGGCTCGGACAGCGGGTAGCGCAGGTGCCACAGGTGGCCCTTCTCATCCTTATACTCGGCCTCGTCGTCCGAGATGGCAGTAGTGCAGTTGGGGCACCAGTTGACGATGCGCTTGCCGCGGTAGATCAGGCCGTCGTGGTACCAGTCGCAGAAGACCTTACGCACGGCCTGGGCGTAGTCCTCGTCCATGGTGAAGCGCTCGTTATCGAAGTCGACGGAGCAGCCCATGCGCTTGATCTGCTCGACGATGATGCCGCCGTACTCGTGGGTCCAATCCCAGCAAGCGTCGACAAACTTCTCGCGACCGATCTCCAAGCGGCTGATGCCCTCGCTCTTGAGCTTCTTGTCGACCTTGGTCTGCGTGGCGATACCGGCGTGGTCGGTGCCGAGCACCCAGCGCGTGGACTTGCCGCGCATGCGGGCCATACGAATGATGGCGTCCTGGATGGAGTCGTCGGTAGCGTGACCCATGTGAAGCTTGCCGGTAACGTTGGGAGGCGGAATGGTGACGGTGCAGTCGCCCACGCCCTCACGGCGCTTGTAGTAGCCGCCGTCGAGCCACTTCTGCAGGATCGCCGGCTCGTTGGTCGACGGATCGTAGTTCTTGGGCATTTCTTCCATATATCTCTCCCTTGCCCATCGGGGAGGAATGTAGGCCCGATTTTCGCTCGGTCAGGTCCTGGCTCGCACGAAGACCACATTAAGTGGTCTTCGGCTCGTGCGGAATCTACGAAAATCGGGCCTACATTCCTCCCCTAAGGTATCGATTACTTCAGTCTGATATGACTTCGCTGAGGCTTAAACAACCACACAGAATAACACAGGTAGTTAGGGTTATTGCGTATATATAAAATAGCCTCCGACCGCAGGTGGTCGGAGGCTATTTGCAAACACGTTTTAGACTGGTTTAGCCGTAGATGCGCTGGGGCTGTTCTTCGCCCTTTACGGAGGCTTCAGTCACGATGACCTTGGAAACACCCTCCTCGCTGGGCAGGTCGAACATCGTCTGCTGCAGCACGTCCTCGCAGATGGAACGCAGGCCGCGGGCGCCGGTCTTGCGAGCAAGCGCCATGCGGGCGATCTCGTGCAGGGCAGCATCCTCAAACTCAAGCTCAACGTCCTCGAGCTGGAACATCTTGCGGTATTGACGCACCACGGCGTTCTTGGGCTCGGTCAGGATCGACACCAGGTCGTCCTCGTCAAGCGCCTGCGTCTGGGTGACGACGGGCGTACGTCCCACAAACTCGGGGATCATGCCAAAGGCGTTGAGGTCCTGCGGGAGCACCTGACGAAGCAGGTCGTTCTCGTCGACCGAGGTGGGGCCGGCGATCTCGGAGTTAAAGCCCACGCCCTTGTTGCCCACGCGATCGGCGATGATCTTGTCCAGGCCCACAAAGGCACCGCCGCAGATAAACAGGATGTTGGTCGTGTCGATCTGCAGCAGCTCCTGCTGGGGATGCTTACGGCCACCGGTGGGCGGAACGCTTGCCACCGTGCCCTCAAGAATCTTAAGCAGCGCCTGCTGAACGCCCTCGCCCGAAACATCGCGGGTGATGGAGAGGTTCTCGGCCTTGCGGGCGATCTTGTCAATTTCGTCCACGTAGATGATGCCAACCTGCGCGCGCTCAATATCGCCATCGGCAGCGTTGATGAGTTTGAGCAGGATGTTCTCCACGTCCTCGCCAACGTAGCCAGCCTCGGTGAGCGCGGTGGCGTCGGCAATGGCAAACGGCACCTCGAGGATGCGTGCGAGCGTCTGCGCCAGCAGGGTCTTACCGGTA
The DNA here is from genome assembly GCA_900554495.1 of uncultured Collinsella sp. Classification (GTDB taxonomy): domain Bacteria; phylum Actinomycetota; class Coriobacteriia; order Coriobacteriales; family Coriobacteriaceae; genus Collinsella. The sequence continues at coordinate 6,466 of USHR01000044.1, read as the reverse complement.
CCGGTGGGACCAAGCAGCAAAATGTTGGACTTGGCGAGCTCCACCTCGTCCATGTCATCGTCAAACTGGCCGCCCATACCGTCAGCCTCATCAAGGGCGGACACCGCAGCGCCGCCCTCGATCACGCGACGGTAGTGGTTGTACACGGCCACCGACATGGCGCGCTTAGCGTCCTCCTGGCCCATAACATAGGCCGAAAGCTCGTCATAGATCTCGTGCGGCGTCGGCACGTGCGTGATCACCTGACGGTCGTCCTCGAGCTCAAAACCCTCCGTCTCGGGATCAACGGCGGGCTGGGACGCAGCCTGGCCGTGGTCGTTGAGGAAGCCCGGCAGCTTGCCGTTGCGGGCGGCGTCCATAAAGTCCGAAGCCAGCGACTCCTCAAGGATCTCGGAGCAGGCGGCGACGCACTCGTCACAGATAAAGATGTTGGTCGGGCCCTTTACGAGACGACGGACCTGGCCCTGCTCTTTTCCGCAGAAGGAGCAGCGGATGGGGTTGCCGTTCTCGTCAAAGTTGTCCTGCATGTTACCTGCCATCCTAGGCGTCCTTCGCGGCGAGGTCGCGCGAGGTGACGATACGGTCGATCAGACCGTAGTCGAGGGCCTCGGCAGCAGTCAGGTAGTTGTCGCGCTCGGTGTCGGCCTGGACCTTCTCGATGGGCTGGCCCGAGGCGTCGGACAGGATCTGGTTGAGCTCGCGGCGAGTCTTCTTAATCTCCTCGGCAACGATCTCGATCTCGGTCTGCTGGCCCTGGGCACCGCCGCTGGGCTGGTGAATCATGACCTTGGAGTGCGGCAGGCAGAAGCGCTTGCCCTTAGCGCCGGCCGAAAGCAGCACGGCGGCCATGGACGCAGCCATACCGACGCAAATGGTGGAGACCTGCGGCTTGATGAAGTTCATGGTGTCCAGAATCGCCAGGCCGGAGTAGACCTCGCCACCGGGCGAATTGATGTAGAGCGAGATATCCTTCTCGGCATCCTGGCTCTCAAGATGCAGCAGCTGGGCAACGACCAGGTTGGCGCTGACGGAGTTGATCTCCTCGCCCAAGAAGATGATGCGGTCGTTGAGCAGGCGCGAATAGATATCGTAGCTGCGCTCGCCGCGCGGCGTCTGCTCGATAACGTATGGCACGAGGGCGGAATCGAACTTAGCGATCATACGCATCTCCATTTCTCTTACGGACCAATAGTGGTTCTAGATAAACGTACGGTGCCCGCATGCTATGCATTGGCTGGCACCGTACGAAGCAACCGGATAACCGGTGTATAACTTTACCCCATCACGGGCGCACACATGCGCTCGCGGGCAAGGTGGCGAGAATTACTCGGCGTCCTTGGCGGTCTCGTCGACCTCGGTCACCTTGGCGTTCTCGACCAGGTGGTCGACGGCCTTGGAGCGACGGATGGACTCGCGGACGGCAGGCATGCGGCCATCGGCGATGAACTCGGCCTTGGAAGCCTCGACGTCCTTGACGCCAGCCTTCTCGAACTCGGCGTTGATGTCGTCCTCGGTAACCTCGATCTTGAGCTCGCGGGCGAGGGCGTCAAGGGCCAGGGACTCACGGGCAACGTCGTTGGCCTGCTTGTGCAGGTCGCCAATGAACTGCTCCATGGTCAGACCGGAAGCGGGCAGCCAGGTGTCGAGCGTCATGCCGCGGGCAGCGAGGTTGGACAGGAAGTTCTGGCCAAGCTCCTCAAAGACGGACTGCTCGTAGTCGGCATCCATCTCATCGAGCTGCAGGCGCTCGGCGAGAGCGGAGACGCAACGGTTCTCCTTCTCGGCCGGGAGGCGGGAAGCCTTGTCCTGCTCGATCTCGATCTTGATGGCGTCGCGCATGGCGTCGATGCTGTCAAAGCCAAAGTCGGACTTGACGAGCTCGTCGGTGAGCTCGGGGGTGTTACGGACCTTGATGCCCTTGACGGTGACCTCGACGGTGTGGGTCTCGGCCTCCTCGCCCTCCTCGACCTCGTCGGTCCAGGTGACGGTCTTGACGTCGTCAACGTTGGCGCCGATCAGGGCCTCGTTGAACTCCTTGGGGTTGCTGTCGCTACCGGCGATGAGCATGCGGCCCTCGGCAGCGAAGTTGTCGGCGTTCTCGACGGCCTTGAGATCGACGGTCACATAGTCGTCAGCCTCGACGGCGCGACCCTCGACGTCCTCGAAGGTGGCACGGTAGTTGAGGAGCATCTCGACCTGGTTGTTGATCTCGGACTCGGTGACCTCCGTGGGAGGCATCTCGATCTCGACGGCGTCGAAGGAGGAGAGCTCGGCAGCAGGACGCAGGGAGAACTCGACGGTGTAGGTGTAGTCCTCGTGATCCTTGGCGAGGTCGAGCTCCTTGTAGTCACCGTTCTTGGTGGGGACGATGTCCAGCTCGTTGAGGACGGCAGGCTCGTTGGCGGCGATCAGGTCGTTGGTGGCCTGAGCGAGGGTAGCCTCGGCGCCAAGTGCGGAGTCGATGACCGGACGGGGGGCCTTACCGGCGCGGAAGCCCGGGAAGCGGTACTTCTTGGCGGTGTCCTTGTAGGCCTTCTTGATCGCGGCGTCGACGTCGGCGGCCGGGATGGTGACCGTAGCGGTGAGCTTGGCGTCCTTGACGTCAGAAGCGGTGATGTTCAACACGTTCCTCCTCATACTGCCCAGCTTATCTGAGGTGCTGGTACCTTTATGCAACAAAGTGTCGCGACGGCCAGGGCCGACGCAAGTGCGATGGTGCGGGCGAAAGGACTCGAACCTTCACGGGAATCCCACCAGAACCTAAATCTGGCGCGTCTACCAATTCCGCCACGCCCGCATGAGCGCACAGACTAGGAATGATAGCAGATACGAACGGCAAGCGCACGCACACCTTTTACAGGCTCACGACCTCACCACGAGTGCAAAAGGCGGGGCAAGTTGCCCCGCCCCGCCAATTACGACTTGTACGACTTGTTCGCTGACCCGCTACTCCCCCAGCAGGGCCTTCTCGGGCGTGATGGGCAGTGAGCGAACCTGATGGCCGGTGGCGTGCGCCACGGCCGAGGCCACGGCGGCGAGCGGCGTGTTGATGACGACCTCGCCGATCGACTTGGCGCCAAACGGGCCCGTCGGCTCGTAGCTCGGCTCAAAGGCCACGCGAATGCTGCCGATATCCAGGCGCGTGGGCAGCTTGTAGCTCATAAAGTTACCGGTGCGCAGGCGGCCGCGATCATCGTGCTCGACGATCTCGTAGAGCGCGTGACCGATACCCTGGGCAATGCCGCCCTCGGCCTGGACGCGCGCAAGCGCCTCGTTGATCACGGTGCCGCAGTCAACGGCAGCGGCGTAATCCACCACGGTCACCTTGCCGGTGGCCTTGTCGACCTCGACCTCGGCAATGCCGGCCATAAACGGCGGAGGCGAAACGGGCAGGCAGGCAGAGGCATGCGAGGTGAGCGCGTCGCCGCCCGCGATGTTCTTTACGCACAGGTTGGCAAAGTCGCGCAGCGTGAGGTAGCGGTTCTGCTCGCGCGCGGCACGTTCGTCGGACAGGCGCACGTACTGACCATCAAAGACCACATCGGCGGCGTCCACATCCCACATCTGGGCGGCCTTGGCGCAGATCTTCTCGCGCAGCTCCGTCGCGGCGTTCTTGGCTGCCAGGCCCGTCACGTACGTGCCCGAGCTCGCGTACGAGCCAGCGTCGAACGGCGACACGTCGGTGTCCACGCCGCGTACCACAATGAGCGAGCTCTCCACGCCCAGCTCCTCGGCGGCAATCTGCGCCAGGATCGTGTCGACGCCCATGCCGTTATCGGTGGCGCCGGTGCCGATGGTAATGAAGCCATCCTCTTCCAGGCGCATGTCGATGCCGGCGATATCCACGTTGGAAATGCCCGATCCCTGCATGGTGAGCGCACAGCCCAGGGCACGCACGCGGTCGCCCAGGTCCACGGCCAGCGGCTTATCGCGCCAGCCGATCATGTCCATTGCGCGCAGCAGGCAGCGGTCGAGCGCGCAGGCATTGAGCTTCTCGTTGTAGTACTGCGGCATGACCTCGCCCTCGCGCACGATGTTCTTAAGGCGCAGGTCGGCGGGGTCCATGCGCAGCATGTCGGCGAGCTCGTTGACGGCGCTCTCCACGGCAAACTGGCCCTGGGTGGCACCGTAGCCACGATACGCACCGCCACGGTTGGTATTGGTGTAGACGGCGCCCCAGCTAAAGCGGCTCGCCTTCACATGGTTATAGATGGGCAGGCTCTTGTGGCCCGACAGGCCGATCGTCGTGGTGGCGTGCTCGCCGTACGCGCCGGCGTTGGACAGCGTATGCAGGTCGATGGCCGTGATGGTGCCGTCGTTCATGGCGCCCAGCTTAACGGTCATCTGCATCTGGTGACGCGAGTTGCCCGCAGTGATGGTCTCCTCGCGAGTGTAGCAGCAATAGCTCGGACGGCCAGTCTGCTGGGTCACGAACGCCACGAAGATCTCGCAGCAGCCCGTCTGCTTGGAGCCAAAGCCGCCGCCGATGCGCGGCTTAATGACCTGCACCTGCGACTGCGGGATATCGAGCGACTGCGCGACCATGCGGCGCACGTGGAAGGGCACCTGCGTAGAGGTGGTCACAGAGATGCGCCCAAACGCGTCGGTCGTCGCGAAGGCGCGGAAGGTCTCCATGGGCGCGGTCTGCGTGGCCTGGCTGGTGTAGGTGCGCTCAAAGACGATGTCGCTCTGGGCGAAGGCCTCGTCAAGGTTGCCAAAATCGCTGGTACCGCTGCACACCAGGTTGCGAGCAACGTCGCCGCCCTGCGGGAACATAAAGGTCACGTCGCCCTCGGGATGGACCACGATGTCGTTATCGAGTGCCTGAGTAAAGTCGAGCAGCGGCTCGAGCACCTCATAGTCGACCTTGATGAGCTTGAGCGCCTTGTCGGCGGCCTCCTCGGTCTCGGCGGCGACGATCGCCACCTCCTCGTTTTGGTAACGCACCAGGTTCTCGAGAATCAGGCGGTCGTAGGGGCTCGGCTGTGGATAGCTCTGGCCGGCGATGGTAAAGCGGCGCTTGGGCACGTCCTCGTAGGTGTAGACGCCCACCACACCGGGCACCTTCAGGGCGCGCGACGTATCGATGGAGCGAATCTTGGCGCGTGCATACGGGCTGCGCTTGAGCTTGACGATGAGCGCGCCGGCGGGCACCAGGTCGCCCGTGTAGACGGGACGGCCCTCGAGCAGCGCCTTCGAGTCCTTCTTGGGCTGCTTGTGAGTGATCTGCTTGTAGGTGACGCCATCGCAGCTGGTGTCGTTGACCGGCAGCTCGGGCAGCTCAAAGCCCACCTGCACGCCGGACTCGTTGAGGAAGCGGACGATGGCACGAAGCTGGCTCTCGTAGCCGCTGCAGCGGCAGAGGTTGCCGGCGAGCTGGCGCGAGAGCTCCTCGCGCGTGGCGACAAGGCTTGGGTCCTCTTTGGCGGCGCGGGCGAGCGCCAGCACGTTCATGATGAGGCCGGGGGCGCAAAAACCGCACTGCTCGGCACCTTCGGCAGCCATTGCACGGGCGAGTGCCTCGGACTCGGCTTTGAGGCCCTCAAGCGTGGTGATGGTGTGGCCCTCGACGCGAGCGGCGGGAACCGAGCAGCTCAGCACCGGGTCGCCGTCGAGCCACACCGTGCACAGGCCGCAGTTGGTGGTCTCGCAGGCGCAGCGCACCGACGCGCAGCCCTGCTCGCGCAACAGCGCAAAGAGCATGGTGTCGGGGGCAATCTGAACCTTGACCTTACGGCCGTTGAGCGTAAAGGAAAGATCGATGAGTTTGGCAGCCATTAGCGCACCTCGCTAGAATCGACGCCGGGCACGCGGCGGCAGGAATACTCGTCCGTGGCAAACTTAGGCACTTGCACGGTCTCGAGCTCGCGGGCAAGCGCGGCCGAAAGCTCAATGCCGGCGGCGCGGCGCACGGCCTGCACGGCAAGCGGGGCCGAGATGCAGCGGCGGTAGTCGGCCGAGCCCCACAGGTTGGTGCCGTAGCTCAGGGCACGCACGGATGCGGCTAGGGCGCGCAGCTCGTCCTCGGAAGGCTGCTCGCTGGTAAGGCCGCATGCCTCGCCCCGAAGCAAGGTCGCGCGAAGCGGGCGAGCGCCCACGGTGACGTGCCAGGAGCCGTCCCACCAGGCGGCGGTGACGTTCAGCGAGGGGAAGTCGGTCGCGGCCTTGCGCACGGCTTCGTAGCTCGCACGGTAATCGTGCTTGACGACCACGACGCGCTCGATCACGTCGCGCACGTAGCCCATGTCAACGAACTCGGCGAGCGGCACGCGGCCGGCACCCGTCAGCTCAACATACGAATCGAGCGCCAAAAAGGCCGAGAGCACGTCAGAGAAGCCAAAGCGGCCGTAGATGCTGCCGCCCACCGTGGCGGTGTTGCGCAACTGAACGCCCACGATATCGTGGACGGCAAACTCAAAGACATTGTTGACAAGCGCGTTGAGCTCGGCATGACGCTCGAGCTGGC
>USHR01000043.1 GCA_900554495.1 uncultured Collinsella sp. | reverse complement strand
GAGGGGCTATGCGGCATAGCGCCGGGGCATGGTCCGGAAAAACGTCCGAGGTCCCATGTGTCCCGTTCCGGGCGCCAATTGTGGGATGCAGTTTCCGCTTGCGGAGTCTCCACTCAACAGAAAACCCGGGTGGCCTGTTTTTTGTCTACCCGGGTTTTTGGGTTGTCGATATGTTCGACTGGCTACTAGTGGGTCTTGCGGCGCTTGATCAGCATGATGAGGGCTATCACTACGAGCGTTGCTCCCGCTGCTGCTGCGGTGTCGACTAGGGCGAATGTTTGGTCGCCGGTGTTTGCGAGGTTCTTCGCTGTGGTCGTAGTCTTGACCTTGGTGTCGGTCTTAGCTCCGTTGTCGGACTTGGGCTTGTCCGGGTTCGTCGGGGTCTCAGGAGTCTCGGGGTCCTTTGAGCCTTCGGAATCGGTTGGGCCGGCGGTGTTTACCAGCGTATGGTCCAGGAACTTCTTGGCGCCCGCACTTGCCTGTGAGAACAGGCGGCGTGTGCGGATCGGAGCGGCGTTCACCGTCTCAGGAGCCTTCTCCTCGGCCGCGATGTTCACCAGTGTCACACCGGTATCGAGGCCGACGTTGTTGTATCCCACGTGGCAGTAGTACTGCGCGCCGTCATCGTTTGTAGTCAGGTCAAGCTCAAGCGTTGAGGCCGTTCCGGCTGGGAGGTTGCCATCGGCACCCACGCGCTGGAACGCGGTCTCGCCACGGCCCTTGCGGTACCAGATATATGACGGCGCCAGCTCCGTTTCACTGCCGTCGGCATTGCGCTGCGTCACATGGCCGATCGCCGAGAGTGTCAGCTTGTCTCCCGCCGAGCACTCGACCGAAGAGTCATACTCGAGGGCCGACCTCTCCGCTGTATCCGCCGCAGGTCCGCTCACGGTCATCGTCATGCCATCGGGCATGGTCTTGACCGTGATGATCGCCGAGCGAATACCCGTTTCGGTCGTGGATCCATTCTTAACGGCGGCAATGGCAAATCGATACTCCGTATTGGGCTGCAACCCGTCCCAGGTAAGCGAGGTCTGCGTATTGTCGGCGATCTTCCAGCTGTTCACGACCGCGTCTGCCGCATTGCTCTGCAGCATGCCTACGCCGTAGCTAAAGCCACCCTTGTTTGCGAGCACGTCGTCCCAGCTAAAGGTAACGCTTTTCGAGTCAACGGCGTTTGCCGTAAAGCCCGTCACGGCCGGTGCCTCGGGCATCGCGACATCCTTGACGTCATAGCCCACGATCCAGAACTGATCGGTGTCCTTGGTGCCGAGTTTGTCGCCCGAGCCGTCCTCGAACTTGTTGACATCCACCGCGTTGACGCCCAGGCGCCACGCAAAGCCGTACTTATCCTTCGCGGCCTCGGGCAGGTTGTCGACGGTGCCGCCGTATTCGGTCGATTCACTCGAGGAGTTACCCGTAGTAAAGCCGGCGTTGGCACCAAAGCACAGGCCGCCAAACAACTCGTGCTTTGCGAGCTTCGCGCCCATGACAACGCTGCCGTTCAGCGTCAAGCCGAGCTCGAGCTCCTGCTCCTTGCCCTCCTCGACTTCGATGGTCTGCTCAATGCTCGCCCCCGACTGCGCGGCGGCGCCGTTAAACCCATCGTGCGTGTAGGCGCGCGTTACGCCAGGCTTGCCCAGGCCAAAGGAATCCCCAACGGGAGTCTCGCCGTTGAGCGTCGTTTGATAGGTTCCGGGTTCTCCCGACCGGTTGGTCAAAAAGTAGCTGAGCGGCGTCATATTGTGCTGTTTGGCAATGCGGTCATAGGCCTCGACATTAACGACCGAGGTCTGCGCGCCGAGCGACACGGGCGCCGCCATCACGCCCTTGCCACCAGTTTCCTCATTTTCGATCTCATACTCGTAATAGACCATCGGAATCGTGTAGAGCACGGTCTTGTCACCCTCGCCGGCATGCGACTCATAGCTTACGCTTGCGCTGACCGTGCGCTCGCTCCGGTAGTCATAGCATCCCTCGGCGGCAAAATCGACTGAAGCATTCATCGCGACCAGGGGCGGACCGGTCTGCACCTCGACGGCAACGCCCAACTCGGCGCCAATGGTATAGCCCTGGGATGTCCCCGTGCCCTTTTCCTCTCCGTATGACGTGCCGCCCAACACCAGATAGCCGTATGCCTGCTCCAGATCCTCAACATAGGGCGCATCCTGCAGCACGGCAAGCACGCGCGGGTTGGTATAGACCTTGTAGCGGTCCTTGTACGTGATCTTGACGCTGTCGTTGTCGACATCGGGCAGCGCGAGCGAGATAAATGTGCCGTAGGTAGTGCCGCGACGGTTGCTCTCGCTAATCACCTGCTCCTCGCCGCGGCGCACCTTTCCGTTCTCGTCGAGCGAAAAATGCGAGGCGGTCATCCAATAGTAGTCATCGTTCTTGCGCAGGTCCTCGTCGCGGTGCTTGCCCACCACAGCGATAAAGCTCTCGTTATAGCGGTCCGAACCCGAGACGCTGCCCGCCTTGACGTCGCTGATCCACACCTGCTCTATACCCTTGTGGTCATGCTTGTTGCTGCTGTTGTATTGCTGACCGCTCATGCTCATGGTTCCGACCATGGACCCCAAGCCCTGAGCCCCGCTCTGTGCCGTGTTGCAGGCAAAGTCGCGGAACACATCGCCGCCCACGAGCACCTCGTCGACCGCCAGCTGCTCGGACAGGCCGTCAAGGTTGGCAGTGGCAAGGGCAATAGGCGCCAAGGTGCACGGATAGCGCTTATCCTGAGCGCTATCCTTCCATGCGCTGTTGGGCACATGCATCAGCCCATAGGAGGCGAGGAGCCCGTCTCTGTATTCCTTGCAATCGGAAAGCTTGAACTCGCCAGACTCCGAGTCAAAATACGCGTAGCGGTACAGCGCGCCGTACAGCCCCTTGCTGCCGTCAGAAGCGCCGTAATCAAAAGCGCTGCGTTGCCAGTCATAGCCCGCAAGAATAAGGCCCGTGACGGTTTCACCCGTCTTCTTTCCTTCTTCATCGTAGGCGGCAAACGTGCCGAACGTCGCATTCGCAGCGACCATGGTCTTGCCGTTCGCGGAGAGGGAGATTGCGCCCGCGTCGCCCAGAGCATCGACATGGACGAGCGCACCCTTGGATGCATCCCACGAAAACAGCTCGCAATGCGTCGACTTATCAATATTCTTCTTGCCGTAGGGTGCCGAGACCACGATGGCGAGGTCATCGCAAAAATCGCGATCGAGGTCGCCGGCCGCTAGCGAAACGACAGGAGCTGACTGAAGCTGCGTCCAGGAGTCGTTCCCGCCCTTGTTGTGCGTGGTGTAGTCCGCGGCGTTACCGGCATCGATCTTGACGACGCTTTGCTTCCAGTTGCCGCCCTCCAAGTCATACATGTCGACTACAGCCTTGCGCACGCCGTTCTCGTCGACATAGCAGCCCGCGTAGACAAAAAGCTCGTCGACGCCGTCGCCATCGACATCGCCCGCCTCGACATCAAAGACGGCGTCGTGCTCTTGCAGGTAACCGGCATCCAGGTACTTAAAACGGCCTTCGTACATCATATTAGTGTTGACCGTCACCGGCAGGTGTGTGTCGAGAGTGCGCGTACGCCCGTTGCTAAACGAGTAGAGGACCAGCTCAACCTTTCCGGCGTATGACTTGCCGTCAATCGTCGTGGAGGAACTGTCGCCGTAGGCACGGAGCTCGGCAACGCGGCTCTTTTTGCCCGTGCTGGCGTCGCTACAGAACTCAACACTCGTGGCGTGAATGCCCGAGAAACCGTTGTTGTCGTTGGCGAGTACTGTTGAGGACTCATTGTTGCTTAGGTACGACCAGGTGCCGCCACCGTAGTCGCTATGCTTGTAGAGATCGCTGTTCGTATCGAAGTTGTTGACGTTTTGCCAGAACTTTGCGGCGCCCCACACACTTCCATAGCCATCGGTGAGTTTGCTGCTGCCGCCAATGTCACCGCGCTCGACGTTCTCGAGCTTGTCGCGCAGAGTGTAGCGATTGCCATGGCTACCGTTAGCTGCCATATAGACCTCGCTGCGCGTGGCAAACGTCGTGGGGGTATCAGTGGAATAGGGGCCAACGGTATCGGCCGGAATGTCCTCGCTCGTGCCCAGACCCAGGGCTTGATAATCCTGCTCGGTCATATCGGTGATTGCGGGCGCGTCTGCCGCCTGGGCAACCTGGGGCGTGGCCGTGAAGCAGGCGACGCTCGTGGCGATCAACGCAGCAAGCGCCGCCGTCCCAACAAGCGGGATTTTCGGCAGCCTACGGATACGGGGGTGTGGAACGTACATGAGGGACCTCGCTTTATTCGAGTGGAGTGGACTCATTTTTGCAAATGATACATCCGATGCCCGATATCACGTGTCTCATTTTCGCCAACGGCGTGTCTCATTTTTGAGAATCCGAGATGCCGCGGAAATCTTATCCCAGCTCAAAGGCCATTTCTGGGATGTATTTTCCGTCGAGTGCCTCATCGGGAAACTGCATCCCATTTCAAGCGTCGATTCTGGGACGCACTTTCCCCTTAGACCCTCAACCGGAAACCGCATCCCACTTTGAGCGCAAATTCCGGGATGCATTTTCCGCTTGAGCCTCATTGGGAAACGGCGTCCCACTTTGAGGGCTGATTGTGGGATGCATTTTCCGGTTTTGCTCTCATTGGGAAAATGCATCCCGTTTCTTGACCGAATAATGGGACGCAATTTCCCGTTGGAGCGCCTTTGGGAAAGTGTGTCCCACTTCGACCGCCCAGAGTGGGATGCACTTTCCGCAAAGCACCTCAACGGGAAACTACGTCCCATTCCAAAGGCAAATTCCGGGACGCATTTTTCGAAAGCCTGCCCATCCGGAAAGCCCGTCCCACTTTGGACGCATCCAGGCACGGAACCATCGACCTATCAGGCCCCCCATCAATAAAGAGGCGTCCTCCCGGACGGCGGGGCACGAAGTTCATCGCGAGTTCCGCACGCAAAGAAGGCCACTTAATGTGGCCTTCGTCTTGCGCAGGACTGTAGAGCAGGGAACTTCGTGCCCCGACGCCCGGGAGGACGTTTCATTTAGAAGATGGATCCAATGTGCTCTCCGTGCGAGCAGGACTGTAGAGCAGGAAACCTAATATTCCGCCGCCGGGCGGGCGAAACATTTTGAAGATGGACCTAGCGTTTATTCCTTCGGGACAAGATCAGCGCAGCCATGAAAGCGATAATCGCTAGCGTTAGCAGCGTCAAAAGCAGAGCGAGCGAGTTGTCGCCCGTCGCAGCCAGGCCAAACAGGCTGGGCTTTTTGGAGCCAGCGGGCTGCGCAGGAATTGTTTCGCCATCGTCCTCGGCGGTGATCTCCCAGCGAATGGTCTTGTTTGCGTCGGCAAGCTCGTTGCCCACCGACGTCGGGACACTCAGCTGCAGATTGAGCACCGTGCTGCCATCGCTCGTGAACGTGGCGACCTGCGTGGGATAGGCGAACACGCTGCCCGGCGTTCCCGTCTGGAGCCAACCGTCAGACGCATCGCCAGCCGACGCCGTTAAGGTAATGGGCGACAGCAGGTGTGCCGTCTCGTGATCGACAACGGCCCGCACAAACACGCGTACCTGGGACTTTACGCCCATGGCACGAACCTCAATCTGTTGCTCGCGCACATCGCCGGGCATTAGATCTTTAAAGGCGGGAAACAGATCGGGCTCCCCCGAGGAGCCCGTCGCCCCCGATACCGTCAGCTGGTGCGCATTTCCGTCATAGGCAATCGCGGGAGTCTCGGCAAACGCGCGGGCAGGAACGGCGAGCGCGACCATGCAGAGAATGGCCGTGACCACGCAACGCACGGAGCGCGCAACGCCTTTGCGAATCGGGAATGCCATACTCACGCACCTCCGTGCGGCGGCACCAGCACGCCATCTTTGACCGTACAGTTCCATGCCTCGGTGACCGCATCGTCGGGCGTGGACTGAATCGCCTGGGTCGAAATGTCGACGACTAGGTTTTTACCGTCTGCCTTCTTCTCGGACACGCTCTTGATGAGCACGCCCGTCTTGTCGAGCGGCTTAACAGAAGACGTCCAGTAGTAGAACCCGTCGCTCGCAAGAACCCAAGACGAAGGGCTGTTAGTGGCGGCGGCATCGTCTTTATCGCCCCACTCAATGGTGTAGTCGGTGCCGGCAACCGGCTCATCCCACAGGCGCGCGCCATCCTTATCCTGCCAGTAGATATCCACCGCGACACGCAGGTATGCCGGTGCCGAGCCCGTGTTTTTTACCGAGACATCCCTTTTCACGTTGTCCTTGCGCGTCTCGTCCACCGAAGGCGCCACCGAGCCAAAGCCAAACTCGTTGACCAGCACGCCCGTAACCGAAAGCCACGCAAAGGTGCCGACGACGCCGGCCAAAAGGAGGACGCCGACAAGGAGGGCAACGATCCGCTTGCGCTTAGTCATCCTAGTCCTCCCTCCTCAGCGTGCCGTTTTCCCAAACATTCTTGGCATGCGAGCCGCCATCGACCCATTTGTCCTTCGCGCGCGTGTTGACGCACGTCACCACGGTGTCGCCCGCGCTCGAGGCGGACGAGATGACTAGCTCGGCAGATTTACCGGGCGCCTTGCCCGGCGTGCTCAGCTCACCCTGGTAGCGCCATGCCCAAGCCGTGTCTTCCACGACGGTATAGATGCCCGTCGGCGCGGCGAACTGCACGCTGCCGACATACCAGGTCTCGCCGTCTTCGTCGCGCCTCTCGCTAACTTTCACCTCGACCATGCGCGTCTCGGCAGGAGAATCCTCCGACGCCTTGCGTGCCACCTTAAAGCGGAACGTTTGCCCCATGGCGCTAGCATCGGTGGTCTTTTTGACGATCGTCAGCGCATGGGTCTTGGCGAAGTCGAACACGGCATTGCCGTCGCCTTGCTTGCCTTCGCCCGTCTTCTTGGACTCCAGGCGGTTGGCCAAGTCGAACGAACCGTTACCCGAGCCCAAGCTGTAGAGCGAGACATACTGGTCGTTAACGGGTTCCTCCGTCATGGACGCATCAGGACCGTAGCTCGCCCGCTTAACGGTAACAGTCAGCTGCGTCCCCATAAACGGCTCGGCGAAGCAGGCCTTAAACGGCGCCTCGTCGGCATTGTTGTCGACTGTGTTGGCGGCGTTGGGATCGAGCAGCCACTTAAGCTGCGCTGTCATGGCTACGGGTCTCTCGGTATCGGACGTATCGTTGGCGGCCACTCGATACGTCACGGGATACAGGTCCATGTCTCCCTTGACCGGCTCGTCCTTAAACTCATCCCAAGACTTCGCAGCGCCACCGTCAGGCACATATTGCCACTCCAGGAAGAGTTCGCGCACGTCACCGCTGGCCGCCTGTTCATCGAGCAGCGCGACGATCTTGGAGTGGGCGTCTGGGTCGTATGCCACGGACTTTTTCTCCATCTCGGGATTGCCGTTGTCGTCATAGACCGGGTTGCCGCTCTCATCCACCTTGGGAACATCGACGTTATGGACAAAGCCGGCGCCCGTCGCGCGCTCGCCGTCCGAGTCGACCGTCGCCGTAAAGACAACCGACCCATCGACACCGTGATAGCGAACCTTATACGGCGCGATCTTGTACACCGCGGTGTAGGTCACGCTCTCAAAGGGCTCGCTGCCCTCGAGGGGATACTTCTCGTCATCGGTCAACAGGGTGTATTTGCCATCGGGTTCGTAGTCGCGCGACCAGCCGACAAAGTCGTACTTGGCGCCGTCAATGCCCACAACCTCCTTGACAGCCTTGACCTCAAGAGAAATCTGGTCGCCGGAATCAGTACGGCCGAGACCGCGGACAAGAGCAGAATTCGCGAGATTTGAGTCGATGTTCGATTGAACGGTAACCAGGCTGGGACGGTAGACCGGGTACAGCTCCATGGGGGCCTTGACCACGGTAGAAGCACTCACCATACGGATGCCCTCCGACCAAGCGACATAGCCCTTGCCAGGTGCCGGCTGGGCTTCCGTCCAGCCCACGAAGACGTTGAACGCACCTGTATCCGCATCGATAGTGCGGACGTCATAAGTAGGCTTCGGGATGCCGCCATCAAGGTTGCCGAGCATATCGCCTTGCTGAGCAACTTTGCCATCCACTTTCGAGGCATTGAGATGATACACGACCGCCAACGGCGAATAGTACGCCACAAATGTATAGGCCCCGCCGGGTTCCACCTGATAGGAATACGAGTTATCGCCGTTAGGTTCGAGCTTTTTAACTTCGCCATTCGGAAGCTCGATCTCAACCTTCTGCAACCTATACAGCTCACCGCCTGCTTTATAAACCGGCGTCGTGACGTCAGGGGTCACCGTTGCCGTAGCAGGGTCGGTGTCCGCGTTGATAACGGGAGCGATGTCGTGCTTATCGTACTTAGGCACATTGACCTTGTCCGTGCCATCAAAACCTGCGCGGTGCAGGTTGGTGGTGTACCTAACGTCGTACTTCGCGTACACCGGATAGGCATCCTGCCACTGGGTGACCTTAAAATCTGGTTTCACCAGATACGGTTCGGCCTTATCCGGGTCAGAAGTGGTGAAGGAATCGCCCTCGACATCGTAGATATACTTCCAGACGTCAGAACCCTTCTGGACCTCGGCGGTCGAAATCCAGCCCAGAAACTTATAGCCCGGCACCGCCATCTCGGCATCGGTCGGCGAAGACTCAAGGGTCAAGGGGCTTTCATAAGAACCAGTTGGCTCATCCTGCGGGTCCCCTGTTGCCTCAACCGAAGTGTTCACGTGCGGGTAGTAATACGTGTACGTAGGGTCTGATCCATTCACCTTATTTTGCAGCAGGTTGCTTTCGTAACGACGCGTAGCGGCCTTCAGGATTGTGTTGTCCTTGTTGTAGAAGTTAACGTCTGTAGTAATCATCGCGCGAACGTAATACTTCGTATCGAGATCCAGCATCGTGCTTTCGATGGGATTTTTCACATACGTCCAGCAGCCATTGCCGCGCTCAAGCGTCCAAAAATTCAGGCGATAGCGATCATTCACCAGTTTGACCGTTACGTTCAGCGAAGCCGAAGTCCAGGTATCGCTTAGCGTTGCAGCGCCTGGAAAATCGGTATCGGCATAGAGGTCTTTTAGAGTATCGGCTCCCGTATCGTTTTTAACGTTGTGCGAGTACGCATTAAGGGGACTCACGACAAGGGTTTCCTTCGTGAAGCGCGTGTCACACGTTTCGTCATACCTATCCTTTATACCGTGGTCAACATGCTCCGGACCCCAGTGGACGACGTTTTCACGCACGAAGGTGCTGCCGACGTTTTCCTCAAAGGGCGTTTGATAGCGATTCCAAACGGAACAAAGCAGCTTGCTGTCCGTAAACCCATGGTTGGTATAAGCCCGGACGTAATAATCCACTCGGTACTCAAAGCGGGCGATGTAGGTATGCGTCACGGTTAGATCGACATCTGCGGGGAGTGTGTAGCTGGGGTCGCGGCTTACGCGCACCTCCACCTCGGACCCATCCGCATTTTGCTTGTTTTCATACCAGCCCAGGAAGCGATAGCCCTTGGGCAGCTCGCCGTCCTCGGATATAGCTTTGCCGGATACGTCGAGCACCTGCACGGTATACGCGCTTGTGCCATCTTCTGCAGTCTCAACCTTAACGTGAGTTTTGCCCACGTCTACGCGCTGGGTTACATCATTGAGCGTATCCTGCTCATTGCCCTCGAACTCCGTCATGATGTGTGACACGTAGTCGCTGTACACGGGATAGAAATCGGTGGGGCCGACCACGGCAATCTCGCTGCCCACGGGATAGAATGCTCCCTTGTTTTTCAGATCAGCCAGCCGATCTGAGGTAATGGCAGCATAGGCGCCATTCATGCTCTTATCGTCGTTCGGCTGCGTGGTCCAGCCGATAAACGTCGCGGTTTTCGACAAGCTGCCGCGATCCGCTGGGGCAGCAGGCGTCAGGCCGACGCCATAGCGGTACCAGTCCGTGGACCGATCGTGTGCCTTGCCGTCTTTCCAATTGATCGTCTTGCCCTCAACGTTATAGAACAGTACCTGCGCCTCATACGAAGCGATAAAGAGGTCGTTGCCCTTGAAGCCCTCACTCGCGTCATGATCCTTGCCGTTGTCGGCAGTGTAGGTCGAAGTCTTGTCGTGGGCCGTGTTCTCTTCGACACATTTGCCGTCCTTAACAGCGGCGTCATCGGTCTTGCCGTCAAACCAGCTGTTGTCTTGGCCAATTCGGTTCACACGCACATCGGGCTCGCGGAACCAGCCCATAAAGCGGTAACCGTCGTTCGCCTCGCTCAGCCCCGCGGGCTTTGCGGAGGTCTCCTGCTTAAACATTACCGACGTATCGCCTTGGGCCAAGCCCTGTGCCGTTCCGGCTAGCACGGCGCTCACCGCAAAGGTGTACGGATCGCTGGTGGACTGGTCTTTGCCCAACATGGTTGCCAGAACAGTTGCCGTGCCCGCACCGGGAAAATCGATCGTCGCCTTAACGCTCTGGCCATGCACGGGGATATTCAGCTTGTAGTCCATCGCCCACTCATTGGTGTGCTGGCCACCCAGGGCATCATCGTTAGCGGTCGAGCGCATGGTACCGGCACAGAAGTCGTAGTCGTGCTCTTCCCATAGCTCACGCGTGATGTAGCGCTCGTCATCCCACGGACCGTAGCTGTCGCCCTTGGTGGTGCCGTCGCCGCCAAACGAAGGTATCTTTTTCTTAGCCGCAGTACCCTGGCTGCTGCCTTTTAGGCTCACGCTCGGCTTAAAGTAGCACTCGGTGACCGTGGCGTCGCCCTTGTTGGCGCGCGCAGCAATACCGCCCAGGTTCACGTCGTTTTGGATAATGGGAATCACGGCGATGGGGTTGTACTGGCGCGAGCTCAAATCGCCGGCGAAATGGCTGCGAGTGATCTCGTTACCGCTCTTGGACAAGATGCGGCCTGCAAGACCGCCCGTCCAAGCGCGCGTTACGGAGACAACGCCCACGTACGACGCGGCATAGCTATAGCATTTCGCCGTTGAAAAGCAGTCGATGACTTTAGCGCCTTCCGCCATGCAGCCGACGAAGCCCGAAGCGTACACGTTGTTGCCGCCCAGGGCGCCGATGGCCACATCGTACTTATTGGTGACGTCGGTCATGTCCATCGAGGAGCCATCCTCGCTTCGCGTGGGCGTGACGCGGCAGTACTCGATGGTCGAGTTCTTGACGTAGCCGGCAAATGCCGCCATGTACAGGTCCTCGCCACCGATCGCCTGCACACCTGCAGTGGTGTTATGGACGGCTCGACCGCCGCGCACCTCGCAGTTGTACAGATTGCAGCCCTCCAGCTCGCCTGCGATCATGCCGCCTTCGAAGCCGGCGTTCGTGATAACGTTGAGCATGTTGTTGGCGCACGTAACGTGCAGGGTGCTCTCCATGACCATGACGTTTTCGAAGCTGGTGTTGACGGCCTTGCCCACGATGATGCCGCCGCGGAAGTCCGCCCAGATGTTGGCGTCCTCGACAAGGAAGTTCTTGATGGTGGCGCCGTCGGTCTCGGCAAAGAAGCCCGTGTCGCGCTCTGGGTCCAAGACCTTATTCTCGTAGTTCAGGCCCTTCACGGTATGGTTTTGACCGTCAAAGACGCCCTTAAAGGGATGTTCCTTGTTGCCAAAGGAGAGGTGCTTGACCGTATCCTCAACAATGGCTTTCATATCATCATCGTTAAGAACGATATCGTTATCGAGATAGACGCGCCACTGCGACGTGTCGCGTTGACGCGACAGCGCGACGCACACCAGGAAGTCGTTCCTGTTTGTGATATGGAATTCGGTCTGATCCTCGGCATGCGCTGCCGCCGGCAGCGCCATAACGCAGCAAAGGGCAATCGCCGCGACGGCAATCAGCCTGTTGAGCACACCTCGGTTCACGATCTTAATCTTCATGGGCTAGTTCGCCTCCGGCCAGCCCGCGACGTCAAGCACGTCGAGGACAGAATCGTTTGTCTGCTGGTTTTTGGCCTGCACGGCCTGAACGTCGATATCGAGTTTGAATGAGCCGCCGCGCGCGGCATCGTGGTAGTCGCCCACAAATCGCAGCGAGTCCATAAGGCTCTCCGTCATGACGCCGGGATCGAGCACACCCCCGCGTCCGGCAAGGCCGCGATAGTAAAACCACCCATCGCCACCATCGACCCACGGGGAGCCATCGCCCGCGCTCACGTTAAAGGCGACGTTGTCCGAGGCATCCGCGGTCGAGCCGTCAGACGCCACCGACGTCATGCGCAGACGTGCGCGAACATACTCGGGCTGTGCGCCGGCATTCTCCACGCGCACGATGCGGCTAATGTCAGAGCCCGTGGCCTTGGTGTCGGGATAGTCCCCGTGCTCGTTGGCCTCAAACGGAATCTCTTCGCCTTGCTCGTTTAGGGTGTATTCGCAGACTCGTACCTTCACGCTGCCAAACGATAGGACGTTGTTCGCCGGAACCATATCAACGGTAAAAGCCAGCGTGCCGCACAGGCACGCCAGGGCCAACAGCGCCATCGCGGCAAGCGCCAAGGTGCGTTTCTGATTGTCGGAAAGATTGTTGAGCATTACGTTCGCCAATCGTCGATCAAAGGGGGACCGAGATCCCGACCCGAAAATGGGGATGGGGAGCTGTCTCTTATACACATCTCCGAGCCCACGAGACTAGCG
>USHR01000042.1 GCA_900554495.1 uncultured Collinsella sp. | reverse complement strand
GAACTTCTGACCTCTTCCGTGTCAGGGAAGCGCTCTCCCCCTGAGCTAAACGCCCGATCAAGGGTGCGCAAGCGCGCAAGGGATAATATAACGGAGCCTGAACTCGGTGGCAAGAACATTTTTAAAAATCGCTTACATTGTGGAATTCGGGGGCTTTGTCATATCCATCTCAAAAGAGCCTGCTGCCGCGATTTGGCTGTCGCATAATGCAAGGCCATTGCGGTATCGAGCTATGGAAAGACGCCTGCGGAATTGTCCTACCGATAAGCGGACAAGCCTCCAGCTGGTGACTTCGCCGTGGTAAGGTAAGCCGAATTGTTTCCAGGCTGTTTCGGGGGAGTGGAATGAGCAAAGAGCGTGTCGAGCAGGTCAAAGGCGCAGGGGCTTCGGTGCCGATGACCGATATATCGAACATTGATGTGCCCGAGGGCACCGACGAGCTCAGCCGTAGCACCCGCCGCGCCTGGCGCGAGCGCCTGAACAGCGCTTCGACGCGCAAGATGATCACGGGCGTCTTGGCTACGCTGGTGGGCGGTTCGTTTTGGGGCTTCTCGGGCACCAGCGCGAGCTTTCTGTTCGATACCTACCACGTCGATACCTTGTGGCTTATGAGCGTGCGTCAGATTCTCGCCGGTCTACTCTTTATGGCCGTGGTTGTTACGCGCGACCGCGAGCGCCTGATTAAGCTCTGGACCACACCCGCCGATCGCAAGCAGCTGCTGCTCTTTACCGCCTTTGGCCTGCTGTTCAACCAGTTTTGCTATCTTTCGGCCGTGCGCCTGACGAACGCCGGAACCGCGACGGTGCTCCAGTGCCTGCAGCTCGTTATCATCATGGGCTACACCTGCGCGATCGATCGCCGCATGCCGCGTACTCGCGAAGTCATCGGCATTGGCCTGGCTCTGGGTGGAACCTTTTTAATCGCCACCGGCGGCGACCCCACCAGCCTGAATATCTCGCCGCTTGGCCTGGCAGCAGGTCTTATGTGTGCGGTCAGCGCCGCGTGTATGGCGGTGATTCCCGCCAAGATCCTGCCCGAATACGGCAGCCCCATCGTCACGGGCTCGGCAATGCTCACGGCGGGCGTGATCTCATGTGTCTTCGTGCAGCCCTGGGCGCATGTGCCGGCACTCGACGCTGCCGGCGTCGAGGCGCTCGCGGTGTTTGTGGTTATCGGCTCGTTTTTTGCTTACATGCTCTATATGCAGGGCGTTAAGGACATCGGCTCGGTGCGTGCGAGTCTCATCGGAACCGTGGAGCCCGTCTCGGCGACCATCACCAGCGCCGTTATGCTGGGCACGGTGTTTTTGCCGACCGACCTTATCGGCTTTGCCATGATCATCGTGATGATGTTCCTCACGGTGTAGCTGGCGCCGCTGCCAAGACGGAAAAGGTGTTGTGCCGCATTTTCGCCAATTGATGTCCGTGTCTGGAGTTTAGCTGTCGATGCTCAAAATGCCATAAACTAGTAACGTTATGGACTTTTTCATTGCGACTCAATTGCGAGGATTTCTTTATGGCTGGTAATCACTTTAAGGGCAGCGATAGCGGCCGTCCTGCAGTTCCGCCGCGTCCGAACGGGGCTGGTAAGGCCGGCACGCCGGGCGGCGCTGGACAGGGCGGTTCCGGTAAGCGCGTGTCCCCGGGCGAGACAGCGATGTTTACCGCTCTGTACGAGCAGTCTCAAAAGGCAAAAAAGACCGGCCGTGCAAGAGGGAATGTCTTTGCGGGCGGTGCAACCTCCACGTCGCAGCCGAGCGGGGCTCCTTCGGTACCCGCGAACAACGCAGGTGCTGCCAACGCCGCGAATGCCGCCGGCAACGTTAATGCCGACAAGGCCGCCAACAATACTCCCTCTGCCGGTGGCGCGGGGCTTACGGGTAACCTTGGCACGATTTACACCGGCGCCTCCGAGACTGGCACGTTCGCCCGCCTGGATGATAGCGGTGCCGAGTTTGCGGGCTCGGGTTCCAAGGAAGATTATTACGATTTTGGCTTGAACTACGGTGGCGACGCTTCGCCGAGTTCGACCTCTGACGGTCTGGTCCGTCATCGCCATCGCAAGGGCGAGCGCAAAAAGCGTCACACCGGCGCCATTATTGCCGTTGTAGTCGCGGTGCTTCTCGTTGCGCTTGGCGCAAGCGGCTTTATGCTGCTTAACTCGGCAAAGACCGTAAAGAGCGAAGCGAAGGAGGCTGTCGAGATCGTCGGTGGCCTTAAGGACAAGGTCACGTCGGGCGATTTTTCGACGCTGCCTGACGACGCGAAGAAGATCGATGAGCTCTGCGACAGTATGAAGGCGGAGACCTCGAGCCCGCTGTGGACGGCGGCATCGTTTATCCCGGTGTATGGCAGTGACATCAACGCAGCCCGCACCATGATCGACGCCCTGTCCGATGTCTCGAGCAACGCGCTGGTTCCCATGGCCGACAACCTTTCGCAGGCCACGCCCGGCAAGCTGTTCCAGGACGGCATGATTAACGTGTCCGCGCTGCAGGCGGTCGCCGATTCGCTTTCCAGCAGCTCGAAGGTGTTCAAGAGCGCCAACGAGAAGGTCCAGGGCATTGGCGATACTCATATTTCCCAGGTGACCGAGCTGGTCGATAAGGCCAAGGACGGCTTTGCCACCCTCAACGGTGCGGTTGACGCGGCGGAGAAGGTCGCCCCCGTCCTTCCCCAGATGCTCGGCGCCAACGGCCAGACGCGCAACTACCTTATGTACGCCATGAACAACGTCGAGATTCGTGCTTGCGGCGGCTTTGGCGGTTCGCAGGGCCTGATTTCGGTCACTGACGGCCAGATGTCGATTGGCGAGTTTGTTCCCCGCATTGGACTCAGCGAGGATGAGGCAGTCGAGAGCGTCGACGAAGAAGATGAGGCGCTGTTCGGCAACCACAGTAACCTGTACAACTCGGGCAATACCTATTCGCCTGATTGGCCCCGCAACTCGCAGCGTGTCGCCGCGCTGTGGAAGTCCCAGTATGGACAGGACGTTGATGGCGTCATCGGTATCGACCCGGTGTTCCTGCAGTATCTGCTGGGCCTGGTCGGTAACGTGTCACTGCCCGACGGAACGGTTGTCGACGGCACCAACGCCGCAAAGGTCCTCATGCACGATGTGTACTGGAACTATCCGGTCGAGGAGTCTGACGGCATCTTTGCATCCGTCGCCAGCGCTGCCTTCGACAAGATCCTTGGCGGTATCGGCGATGTCGATGTTACGAAGCTTGTCAGCGCCGTTGAGCGCGGTGCCGAAGAGGGCCGCCTGATCGCTTGGATGAGAAACGATGATGAGCAGAATGCCATCAAAGAGACGGGCATTGACGCTTCGCTGCCCGATCCGGATGATCCGAGTGCCGATCCCGTTGCCGGCGTTTACTTTAACAACCTGAGCTTCTCCAAGCTCGACTGGTATCTGAACGCCGACACGCAGATTGGCCAGGGCGTGAAGAACGGCGACGGCACGTGCTCCTATCGCATCACCGTTACCCTGACGAACATCATGACGCAGGAGGAGGCCGGCAAGCTGCCCGACTACGTCGCGGCGAGCGCGCCCGATGCCGCGCGCGACGACGAGCGTCTGAATGTCTCACTGTTTGCCCCGACGGGCGGCAACATCAGTGACCTTACGGTTGAGGGCACCCAGTTTGGTCTTGGCGCCGCTACGTGGCATGGAATCCCCTTCTATTCGGGCACCGTTGACCTGCATGCTAGCGAGACGACGACGATCACGTATACGCTGACCACGTCGGCTGAGGCGGGGGACAAGCCGCTTACATTGCGTCAGACTCCTACATGCCAGGCGGCTCGCGATAGCGCGTCGGCGTAGGGTTTTTCTGGTAGCGCAGATAATCGAGTACCATTTTGGGGCGGACAGGTAATCTGTCCGCCCCTATTTTGTAAGGAGAGCGCATGAAGTACTTTGGCACCGACGGCTTTCGCGGTGAGGCCAACGCTGGGCTGACGGTAGAGCACGCTTATAAGATTGGCCGTTTTGTGGGCTGGTATTACGGCGCCAACCGCAGTGCTAAGGCGCGCGTCATCGTGGGCAAGGACACACGTCGCTCGAGTTATATGTTCGAGGCGGCGCTGGTGAGCGGTCTGGTCGCGAGCGGTGCGGACGCCTATATGCTGCACGTGATCCCCACGCCGGGCGTAGCGCATCAGACCGTGGAAGGCTGCTTCGATTGCGGCATCATGATCAGCGCAAGCCACAACCCGTTTTGCGATAACGGCATTAAGCTCGTCAATAGCGACGGTTTTAAGATGGACGAGGACGTACTGGAGCTCATCGAGGACTACATCGATGGCAAGAGCGAAGTTCCGCTGGCCACGGGCAACCACATCGGTGCCACGGTGGACTACATGCAGGGCCGCAACCGCTACATTGCTTCGCTCATTGCAAGTGCGAACTTTTCGCTGCAGGGCGTCAAGATCGGTATCGACTGCGCCAACGGCTCGGCTTCCTCGGTGGCCAAGCCGGTGTTCGACGCGCTCGGTGCCGACGTACGCGTGATCAACGCCGCGCCCGATGGCTTTAACATCAACGTCGACTGCGGCTCCACGCATATGGAGCGCCTGCAGCGCCATGTGGTGGAGCAGGGCCTGGATGTGGGCTTTGCCTATGACGGCGATGCCGATCGCTGCTTGGCCGTGGACGAGCGCGGTCGCGTGGTAGACGGCGACCAGATCCTGTACGTGTGCGGCGTGTATCTGAACAAGCACGGGCGACTCTCGGGCGGTACCGTGGTGCCGACGATTGCCAGCAACTTTGGCCTGGTCAAGTCGCTGGAGCTTGCCGGTCTGAGCGCCGTGACCAGCGGCGTGGGCGACCGTCACGTGTATGCCAAGATGCGCGAGGGCGGCTACAGCCTGGGTGGCGAGCAGACGGGCCATACGATCTTTGGCGATATCGAGCGCACGGGCGACGGCATTATGACCTCGCTGCGCGTGATGGAAGTGATTCGTGCCGAGCGCGAGACGCTCTCGCAGCTCACGGCTCCGTGCAAGCTGCTGCCGCAGGCGCAGGTGGCCGTGCACGTGGCGGACAAGGACGCCGCGCTCGAGAACATGGGCGTGCAGAACGCCATCGCCGAGGCCGAGGCCGCGCTGGCAGGCGAGGGCCGCGTACTGGTGCGCAAGAGCGGAACCGAGTCGGTTATCCGCGTGCTGGCCGAGGCGCCCGACCAAGCATCCGCCGATGCCGCCATGAAGCGCATCGCAAGTGCTCTGGAGGCTCTTTAGTTACGCGTTTTTACCAAACCGCGTAACTGCTCGACGCTACAAACGGCCCCAAGCGGCAGCCTGATGTTCAATTTCAAGGGCGCGACCAGAAGGTCAGCGCCCTTTCATTTCACGTCACCTTGCTCGCTTAGGGTCGTTTTCGCTGACGTTGCCAAGACATTAGCGTCAACGAACTAGTCATTGGGTACCTAGTTATTGGGTGAAAAAAGGGGACGCTGCGGATTGGTTCCGCGGCGTCCCCTTTGCGTTGGCGTGTTGGTTATGCCTTACAGCTCGTAGAGCGTGGTGAACTTGTCCTGCAGGTAGCTGCAGTAGTAGCGGGCATCGAACGCCATGCCGCATGCGCCCTTGATGAGTTCCGGTGCGTCCTTGGCGCGGCCCCACTGCCAAATGTGCTCGCCCAGCCAGGCACGGACGGGCGCCAGGTCGCCGCTCGCACAGGCGCCGTTAAGGTCGACACCGTCGCGGCACATGGCCGGCACAAACATGGCATCGTAGGCACTGCCCAGCGCATACGTGGGGAAGTAGCCAAACGAGCCGCCGCTCCAGTGCGTATCCTGCAGGCAGCCGTGCGTGTCGTCGGGAACGGGAATGCCCAGGTACTCGTCCATAAAGCGATTCCAAAGCGCGGGGATATCCTTGGCCATGGCCTCGCCGGCAAACAGCATGCGCTCGATCTCGTAGCGCACCATAACGTGCAGCGGATAGGTGAGCTCATCGGCCTCGGTGCGGATCAACGACGGCTGCGCGATGTTCACGGCGCGGTAGAGCGTGTCCTCGTCGACGTCGCCGTAGACCTCGGGTGCGTGGCGGCGCAGCACCTCGAGCAACGGTCCCATAAAGGCGCGGCTGCGACCCACGGTGTTCTCGAAAAAGCGGCTCTGGCTCTCGTGGATGCCCATGGAGGTGCCACCCTCAAGACAGGTGCGCGCATAGGCAGGATTGACGCCCAGCTCGTACATGGCGTGTCCCGCCTCGTGGATGATGCTGTAGACGTTGGAAATGCAATCGTCCTCGTAGATGTGTGTCGCGATGCGCGCGTCACCCACGGCAAAGCCCTCGCTAAACGGGTGCTCGGTAAAGGCAAGCGTGGTGTCGTCCAGGTTCAGGCCGACAAGCTTCATAAGGTCGAAGCTCATGGCGCGCTGGGCGGCCTCGGGCACGCGGGCGTGCAAAAAGTCGGCATCGGGCTGCTGGCTGCGCTCGCCGATGGCGTGCACGAGCGGCACGACCGTCGCCTTGACCTCATCGCAAAACGCATCGAAGCTCTTGGCGGAAAGGCCGCGCTCGTACTGGTCGAGCCAAACATCGTATGGGTCGCGCTTGGGGTCCATAAGTTCGGCCTGATGCTTAAGTTGGGCGACGATCCTATCCACATAGGGCTCAAAGCTCGCCCAGTCATTAGCCGTCTTGGCCTTGTGCCACACGGCATCGGCCTCGCAGGTGAGCCTGGTCCAGGCCTCGGCCTCCTCGGTGGGGATGACGCTTGCCTCGCGCTGGTCGCGACCGAGCACACGGATCTCGTCGAGCAGCTGCGGGTCGTCAATTTTGCCGCCGGCGACGGTCTCGCGCGCTAACGAGCGTACGAGCTCAACGGATTTCTCGCTGGTCAGCAGCTTGTGATGCTCACCGGCAAGCGTGCCCATGGCGTCGGCACGGGCGGCAGCACCATTGGCAGGGGCAATCGTCGCGCCGTCGAACTCGGCAATCTTGAGCAGGTACTCACGAGTCCACAGCTTGCCCTCGAGTTTGCGGAACTTTTTGACGGCCTTGTCGACTTTAGCGGCCTTGACGCCCTTGGCGGCCTTTGCCACGGCGGCCTTGGCCTTCTTATCGAGTTTCTTTCCCATACCGTATCCTTAATCTCGCAGGCCGAGCACCGCAGGCGGATGCACGGCCACTTTTCACAGCTACTTGCCTTGTACCCAGCGCGAACAAAACGGAACGCGGCGATGCGCTCGCGAAATGTGTTATCCTATAGCCCAATGCGTTGACGGAGAGGGTTTTGCCCGCCGCGTCGCCGGCAAGAGAGGGAAGGTCATGGGCTGCAAGCCTTCCTGCGGTGGCAAGGGCCAAGCGTTCACTCCCGAGCAGCGACCTCAACGGGCACGCGGCCAGTGGCAGCAAAGCCTCAGTAGGGAAGCCGTGGGCCTCGCGACAAGAGGCGCAGAGTGGGCGCGGCGGGCCAGACATCCGCCGGGTCAAACAAGGTGGTACCGCGGAATTTAACCGTCCTTGGGCAATGCACATGCCCGAGGGCGGTTTTTTGTTACCGAACCGGGCCGCGTTTTCGCAACGTCAGACGGCGGCAGCCGCCTCGGCAAGCGAGGAGCGCGAGAGACGAAAGGGAAGACATGAGTCTGATTGATGATCTGGTCAAACTCGAGGAAGAGGCCAAGGAGCTCGTCACTAGCGCCGACGACGCCGCAAAGCTCGAGGCCGCGCGCGTTGAGCTGCTCGGCCGCAAGGGCCGCATCACCGGCCTGATGCGCATGATGGGCAAGCTCGCCCCCGAGGACCGTCCCGTGATGGGCAAGCGCGCCAACGAGATGCGCCAGCTGATCGAGGGCATGCTCGACGAGCGCACCACCGAGATGAAGGCCGCCGCCCTCAAACACGCACTCGAGCACGAGGCCGTCGACATCACGCTGCCGGGTATCCGTCCGCAGATCGGTCACCAGCACCTGATCAAGCAGATCATCGAGGAGGCCGAGGACATCTTCTGCGGCATCGGCTACACCGTCGAGTCCGGCCCCATGGTCGACACCTCCTACTACAACTTCACCGCGCTCAACGCCCCCATGGATCACCCGAGTCGCTCGGCTCGCGACACGTTCTATGTGGTCGACAACAACCCCGGCAGCGTCGCGCATCCCGAGGCTCACGCTCACGGTGAGTCCGACGTGCTGTTGCGCACCCAGACCTCGGGCGTGCAGATTCACACCATGGAGTCGCAGAAGCCGCCCATCTACATGATCTGCCCGGGCACCGTCTACCGTCCCGACACGGCCGACGCCTGCCACCTGCCGCAGTTCAACCAGATTGAGGGCCTGGTCGTCGACGAGGGCATCACCTTTGGCGACCTGAAGGGTACGCTCGACTACTTTGTTAAGTGCATGTTTGGCGAGGACCGCAAGACGCGCTATCGCCCGCACTTCTTCCCCTTCACCGAGCCCAGCTGCGAGGTGGACGTGAGCTGCCACGTGTGCGGCGGCAAGGGCTGCAACTTCTGCAAGCACAGCGGCTGGATTGAGATCTTGGGCTGCGGCATGGTCGACCCCAACGTCCTGATCAACTGCGGCATCGACCCCGAGAAGTACACCGGCTTCGCCTTTGGCATTGGCGCCGAGCGCGTCGCGGCCCTGCGCTACGACCTGCCCGACCTCAGAACGCTCATGACAGGCGATATGCGCTTCCTGAACCAATTTTAGGCTTGCCCAGGCACCCCATCTTGGCGTTCAAACCGTCGCTCGCGTACCTTTAGTACGCGTCGCTCCTCTTTCACGCCAACCTGGGGCACCTGGACAACCCTAAGGCGAACGTCTTCATTTGATATTTCCTCCCTATGCGGAGATTAAGAACTAGGAGAGCTACATGCGCGTTTCTTACGACTGGCTCAAGACCATGATCGATATTCCGGAGGATCCCAAGACCCTTTCGGACGAATATATCCGTACCGGCACCGAGGTCGAGGCGATCGACACCGTGGGCGAGTCCTTCGACCACGTGGTGACCGCCAAGGTGCTCACCAAGACCCCGCACCCCGATAGCGACCACATGTATGTGTGCTCGGTCGACGTGGGCGACAAGAACCTCGACCCCGACGGCAATCCCGCTCCGCTGCAGATTGTCTGCGGCGCGCAGAACTTTGAGGCCGGCGACCACATCGTCACGGCCATAATCGGCGCCGTGCTTCCCGGCGACGTCAAGATCAAGAAGAGCAAGCTTCGCGGCGTCGTGTCCATGGGCATGAACTGCTCCGCGCGCGAGCTCGGCCTGGGTGGCGACCACTCCGGCATTATGATCCTGCCCGAGGATACGCCCTGCGGCATGCCGTTTGCCGAGTACGTGGGCTCGAGCGACACCGTGCTCGACTGCGAGATCACGCCCAACCGCCCCGACTGCCTGTCCATGATCGGCATGGCTCGCGAGACCGGTGCCATCTTCGACCGCGATTTCCACGTTGAGCTGCCCGCCATCAAGGCCGAGACCGGCCGCGCGACCGACGACGAGCTTTCCGTCGAGATTGCCGACGAGGGCCTGTGCGACCGCTACGTTGCCCGCATCGTGCGCAACGTGAAGGTCGGTCCGTCGCCCGACTGGATGGTCAAGCGCCTTAACGCCCTGGGCGTGCGCCCGCACAACAACATCGTCGACATCACCAACTATGTGATGATGCTCACTGGTCAGCCGCTGCACGCCTTTGACCTCGACACCTTTGCCGAGCGCGATGGCAGGCGCCGCGTGGTCGTTCGCGCCGCCCAGCAGGACGAGAAGTTCACGACGCTCGACGGCGAGGAGCGTACGCTTGACGCCGGCATGGGTCTCATCACCGACGGCGAGCGTCCTGTGGCGCTGGCCGGCGTTATGGGTGGCATGGATTCCGAGATTGAGGACGACACCGTCGACGTGATGGTCGAGAGCGCCTGCTTCAACGCCGGCCGCACCTCGCACACCAGCCGTGACCTGTCGCTGATCTCTGACGCCTCCATTCGCTTTGAGCGCCAGGTCGACGAGACCGGCTGCGTGGACGTCGCCAATGTGACGTGCGCGCTCATCGAGGAGATAGCCGGCGGCGAGGTCGCCCCCGGCTATGTGGACGTGTTCCCCGCGCCCAAGACCATCGACAGCATTAAGCTGCGTTTGGCCCGC
The DNA here is from genome assembly GCA_900554495.1 of uncultured Collinsella sp. Lineage (GTDB taxonomy): Bacteria > Actinomycetota > Coriobacteriia > Coriobacteriales > Coriobacteriaceae > Collinsella. The sequence goes on along the minus strand of USHR01000042.1, from coordinate 2,596 downwards.
GTGCGCGCCATCTGCGGTGCCGACATCGAGCCCGACTTTATCGAGCGCTCGCTCACCCGCCTGGGCTGCACCGTCGAGCGCGACGGCGAGGACTTTATGGTCACGCCGCCGAGCTTCCGTCCCGACCTGCCGCGCGAGATCGACCTGATCGAGGAGGTCCTGCGCCTGTGGGGCATGGGCCGCGTGACGGCGACCATCCCGGCTGCCAAGAACCATATCGGCGGCCTGACCCGCGAGCAGAAGCTTACCCGCAAGGTTGGCGAGATCCTGCGCGCCTGCGGCCTCAACGAGACCACGACCTTTGGCTTCGCCGCCCCGGGCGACCTGGAGAAGATCGGCATGTCCACCGAAGGCCGCGGCTGCCCCGTGGTGCTCATAAATCCGTTGGTCGCCGAGCAGACCGAGATGCGCCGCTCGTTGCTGCCGGGTCTGCTGCAGTCTGTGGCCTACAACGAGGCCCACGGCACGCCCAACGTGCATCTGTACGAGGTTGGCAGCCTGTTCCACGGTCGCGAGAACGCCAGCCTGCCCAAGGAGACCAAGTCCGTAGCGGGCGTGCTGTCGGGCCAGTGGAGCGAGCAGTCCTGGAACATGAAGTACCGTAAGCTGCGCTTCTTCTTTGGCAAGGGCATTGTCGAGGAGCTGCTTGCCCAGCTGCGCATCGAGAAGGTTCGCTTCCGTCCCGTCGAGGGCGAGGGCTATGCCTTCTTGCAGCCGGGTCGCGCCGCCGAGGTTCTGTCCGGCGGTACCGTGCTGGGCTGGGTTGGCGAGATTCACCCCGAGGCGCGCGAGGCTATGGGCATTGACGAGGTCGTCGTTGCCTTTGAGCTCGACTTGGACAAGCTGATCAAGGGCGCCCGCAACCAGGAGAACTACCGTGAGTTCTCGCAGTACCCGGCCGTTGAGCACGACCTTGCTATCGTGGTCGACAACACTGTGACCTGCGAGGATCTTGAGCGTCGTATTACGAGTGCCGGCGGCAAGCTGCTCGAGGGCGTGCGCCTGTTCGATGTCTACCGCGATCCCATCCGCATCGGAGCGGGCAAGAAGTCCATGGCCTTTGCGCTTACGTATCGCTCCGACGACCACACGCTCACCAGCGAAGAGGTCGAAAAGGCGCACCAGAAGATCGTCACCAAGGTGTGCAAGGGCGTAAACGGCGAGGTCCGCGGCTAGGTCCTGCGCTGGGGTATGGGTTAGCGGTGGCTGCTGCCGAATCCTACATGACCGCTATGCCCGGTATAAGGCACCGTTGAGCCTGCATATATGACACGCGCATTACATAACGGCGTGCTGCTTTGTCGGCAGTGCGCCGTTTTGCTATGATAGCCCGCGTCGTGTTACGAATCTGACATTACGTAACACTGGAAAGGTGATTCAAACGGCGTTGCAATTCCGTGCGCCGATAACCGGGAGGCGTGCATGCATATTCCAGATAACTATCTGTCCCCGCAGACCGATGCCGTCATGGCAGTGGCGATGGTGCCCGTTTGGGTTCACTGCATCAAGAAAGTGCGCGCCACGCTCGATCGCGAGCACATGGCTTTCCTGGGCATCTGCGCCGCGTTCTCCTTCCTGCTTATGATGTTCAATGTGCCGCTGCCCGGCGGCACCACAGGTCACGCCGTCGGCGGCGCGCTCATTGCGCTGCTGCTAGGCCCCGAGGCCGCGGCTATCGCTGTCTCGGTTGCGCTGGCACTGCAGGCGCTGCTGTTTGGCGACGGCGGCGTTCTGTCGTTTGGCGCCAACTGCTTTAACATGGCCTTTGTGCTGCCGTTTGTCGCTGCTATCGTGTTCCGTGCGCTCAACAGCCGCCTGCACGACAAGAGCTGGGGCACCTCGGTTTCTGCCGTCGTGAGCGGTTGGGTCGGCCTGTGCCTGGCAGCCCTGTGCGCGGCAATCGAGTTTGGTATTCAGCCGATGCTCTTCACCAACGCTTCGGGCGCTCCGCTGTACTGCCCCTTCCCGCTGTCCGTGGCTATTCCGGCCATGTTGATCCCGCATATGCTGGTTGCCGGCGTGGTCGAGGGCGTGGCGACTGCCGCGATCTACGGCTTTATCAAGAAGACGGCGCCGAGCGTTATCGTCGGGCCCGAGGCCGTCGATGGCCAGCTTACTGCCGAGGGCGCTGCTGCCAAGAAGACCTCGCTGGTCCCCACGCTCATCTTGGTTGCCGTGCTTGTCGTGGCTACGCCGCTCGGCTTGCTTGCCACAGGTGACGCATGGGGCGAGTGGGACGCCGAGGGCGCCGCGACCGCCGTTCAGGAGGTTGGTGACGACAGCCTGCAAGCTTCGGTCGGCCTTGATACCCCGACCTTTGCCGACGCTCTGCCTACGGGTGATTACCTGCAGGCCTATTCCGAGGAGCAGGGTCTTGGCTTTGCCGGTCAGGCTGCCATGTATATCCTGTCCGGCGTGATTGGCGTGGCGGTGCTCACCATCGCATTCCGTCTGATCTCGCTGACGGTTAAGGAAAGCGGTGCTCATGGCAATAGCCGAGCTGCCTAGCTGGCTTGCGGTCGAGCAGCGTTACGAGCCCGTGGGGGCTCGGCATCGTGTGATGCAAAAGAACGTCCTGCACCTGGCGAGCCTGCTT
>USHR01000041.1 GCA_900554495.1 uncultured Collinsella sp. | reverse complement strand
AACGTCGTGGGCAGCCAGCTGGTGGTGCCGCGACGGGCGAGCTCGGTCGAGCTGATATCAATGCCCTCGGGGTCGTTGTCGGTAGTCGAATGGTTATAGAAGCCATGGATGTGAGTATCGACCATACCCGGTGCGATCCACGACCCCGTGTAGTCCTTAATCTCGCAAGAGGGCTCGTCGGCCTGCCAGGCGCTAAAGACGCCATCCTCGACCATAAGATAGCCGCCCAGTTGCGGGCCTGCCGGCAAGAAGAACTTGTCAGCCTTAATTGCGTACGTGCTCATATGCACTCCTTGCTTCTAAAGCAGTTGACTGTGGTGATGCTATACCCAGCTCAGGTAAAACAAAAAGCGCCCGCCCGCCGTTATGAGCGGACGGGCGCCCTTACAGAGGGACGCGATTAAGCGGTGAAGGGGTGAATCGTCACGCCCTTGACCACGCGGTTGACCGTGCCGGTGGGGCTCGGCGTATCGGGCGTGTTGCCCACGCGCACGGAGTTGAGCAGGCTGATGGCCTGGGCAAACATCACGAACGGCAGAGCGAGGTAGCCCTCGGGAAGCGCTTCGTAGCCCTTAAAGGTGAAGGACTCACCCTCATAGACGGTAGCACCTTCCTGCTGAACGGCGATGGTGTGCTGAGCGATTTCGTCGCCACCGATCTCGTTGAGGATGTCGATGTCGTACTGACGGGTGTAGGCGTCGTTGTTGACGAACACGAAGACGAGCGTCTTGTCGTCGACGAAGGACTTGGGTCCGTGACGATAGCCCATGGAGGTGTCGTAGGAAGTAGCGACCAGACCGTGAGCGAGCTCGAGGATCTTGAGCTGGCTCTCCTGGGCAAGGCCACCAAAGGAGCCAGAACCCAAGTAGGTCACGCGGCTGAAGTCGCCAGCCAGGTAATCGGCGATCTCAGACTCACGAGAGATGACCTCCTCGCCCATCTTGGCGATGGTCTCGACCCATTCAGCCTTCTGCTCATCAGAGGCCGTATCGAAAATAAGGGTAGAGAGCAGGGTCATGCAGGAATAAGAACCGGTCATGGCGAAGCCCTTGTCGTTGGCGCGCGGAATGAGCAGCGTCAGCGCGTTGGGATCATCGGCAGACTCGACGGCGAGCTTGCCCTCGGGAGCGCAGGTGATGTTGAGGAACTTGACGTTGTGGACGAGCTCCTTGGCAACGGCAACGGCGGCAAGGCTCTCGGGGCTGTTGCCAGAGCGGGCAAAGGAAACCACGAGCGTGGGATCCTCGGCGCGCAGGAAGTCGCGCGGGGCACTCACGATGTCGGTCGTGGCGATGGGCTTAAAGTCGTAGAGATCAGTGTTGCCAGCGTGACGCAGGTACGGGGCGCAGGTATCGCCAACGTAGTCGGACGTACCGGCACCGGTGAAGACAACGGACAGACGACCCTCGCCCATAGCGCGAGCCTCGGCCAGGAAGGCCTCGATGGCCTCCTTGTTCTCGCGATAGATGTTGAGCGTATCACGCCAAAGCTCGGGCTGCTGAGCAATCTCGGCCGTGGTGATCTGGGCGCCGAGCTCGGTGAGCTCCTCGACACTCTTCTCGAACATTTCTAATACCTCTCTCTAGAAGTAATCCTCTGACGTGCAATTATACACTTCGGTTGGTTATCTGGTAGTAACCAGTTAAATGCAAAGAATCATCATATGGAAACGATGCGACACTAGTCGCTACGCTGGTGGTAAACCTTGTATTTAAACTGATCGGCACGAGCAACCGAGAGTGTGTACTCCACAACCTCGTTTGACTCGTTATACGTAGTCCTGACCAAATCGAGCACAGGCGAGCCCTCGACAATTCCCAAAAGGTGGGCGTCGGTGGGACGGGCTATGCTCGCATAGAACTCCTCTTCGGCCACGCGTATCTTTTGCTGAAAGTCTTGCTCAATCACATCGTAAAGCGGCTTACGCTCCAGCAGCGGTCGCTTTAGGGACAAAAATTGACGAACTGGTAGATAGCTGCGTTCGACCATCATGGGCATGTTGTCGGCAGAACGAAGGCGCTTAAGCTTAAAAATGCGATCACCGATACGCAATCCCATATGCTCGGCCAGATTTTTATCGGCCTCCATCTCGCAAAACTCGAGAATCGTGGTCTCGGGGTCGCGACCCATCGCGCGCATCTGCTCGGTAAAGCTGTAGGACTGCATAAGATTGGTTGCCTTTGCCGAACGGTCGGTCACAAAGGTACCGCGACCGTGCTGCCGAACCACCAGTCCTAAACGCTCCAGTTCCTGTAGAGCCAGGCGTACCGTAGTACGCGAGAGACCATAGCGCTCCGAAAGTTCGCGCTCGGAAGGAATCATGTCACCGGCGCGATATTCATGGTCGATCTTTTCGGTCAGAATATCGACCAGCTGATCGTACAGCGGTTGCTTACGCGCTCCGATCGCCATCCTATCCTCCCTTTTGCTCGAATTCGGCTAACTACCTAGGGTGTTTAGCATTATCTGTCTGCCACACCCGAATCATCAAGAAAACAAAAGCCGCGCGCTCTTTCGAGCACGCGGCTTTTAACATACACATGGCTTAAGGGGTCGGGGTGTGAGCCGCGTAGGGACACACCCCTCAAGCTAGAGCCTTACCAGATGCTCGGCCAGAGACCAAGCGGGCCAGCGCCCAGGATGCCAAGGACGAAGAGCAGGAGAATGCCCTTGGTCGGGGTCCAGCTGTGCTTAGCGAACATGTAGTAAAGCAGCAGCGTAAGCATAAGCGGGACGAGCTTCGGGACGATGGTGTTGAGGGTGTCGGCAACAGAGAAGTTGACCGGATCCTCGGTAACGGTGCCGTAGGTAACGGACTCCATGCCGTTGCCCAGATCGGTGACGCCGCACTCGACAGCGTTGCCGTCGGCATCGGAAGCGGTGAGGGCGTTGCCGTCCTCATCGGTCATGGCGATGGTACCGGCCTCAGCGGTCTCGGTATCGATGCCCTCCATACCGGTGAAGTTCTTGGCCTCCTTCTCGGAGACGATCACGGTAGTGGCGGAGAGGCCACGGGTGGTGCCGTTGGGGATCTGGAGGTTGATCTGGGTGCCACCCATGGTGACGACCAGGCAACCGACGACGAAGACGCCCATGATGGAAGCGGCACGCGTGAAGGCCTGCATGTTGGCGGTCAGAGCGTCAATAGCGCTGGTGCCAAGCTTGTAGGACCAGTTCATGAGCCAGAAGCGCAGAGCGAACTGGACGGCGTTGAAGATCACCAGGAAGATGATCGGCGCAGCGGCGTTGCCGTTGATGGCCATGTTGGAGGTGATGCCGGCCGTGATAGGCACGAGCGTCAGCCAGAACAGGGCGTCACCGATACCACCGAGCGGGCCCATTGCGGCGACGCGGACGGCGCGGATCGTGGGGATGTCAACCTTGTTCTGCTCGAGCGAAAGCACGATACCCATAACAAAGGTGACGAGGAACGGGTGGGTGTTGAAGAACTCCAGGTTGTGGCTCATGGAAGCCGCGAGGTCGTTCTTGTTGGTGTGGATCTTCTCCAGACCGGGGATGATGGAGTAAAGCCAGCCAGCGGCCTGCATGCGCTCGTAGTTGAACGATGCCTGCAGGAAGCAGGAGCGCCAAGCCATCTTGTTGAGGGTCTTCTGGTCGAGCTGCGGAGCAGGAGTGAGATCCTCGTAGTGCTCCGGGATCACATACTCATTAGATGCCATCTTCGAAGTCACCTCCGTCAGAAACAGCTGCACCCTTCAGCTCGGTCTGCTGCTGGAAGTCCCAGAAAGCGATGCCGAAGCCGATGAGAGCGAGGATGAGCAGAGCAGGGGTTGCCAGCGAATCGTTGGCAACGGTGATGAGCGCGAGGCCAAAGCCCATGAGGAAGAAGCCCCACATATCGCGGTTCATCATAACCTTGAGCAGGACGGCGAAGCCGACGAAGCGCATCATGCCGCCTGCAGCGGACAGACCGGTCTGCAGCCAAGTCGGGATGGCAGAAGCGATGGTCTGACCGATGGTAGCGCCAGCGATGAAGAACAGGGTGACGACGACAGCGAAAATCAGGCCGAGCAGAGCCATGGCGAAGTAGTTCAGGCGCTCGATGCCCTTGGTGTCCGCGTTGTGAGCCATGTTATCGGCCGTGGACATAAGCGGGGACATAAGCGTGAAGACCAGGGTAACGCCAAGCTGGCCAAGCAGAGCGAACGGAATGGCGAGGCCGACTGCCGCGTTGGGCTCGAGGCCCGTGGCGATAGCGAGAATGGCTGCCATGATGCCGCCGATGACGGCGTTAGGCGGCTGAGCGCCTCCGATCGGCATGTTGCCGATCGTCATGAGCTGATAGGTACCACCCACGAGAAGACCGGTGTTGAGGTCGCCAAGGATAAGACCGATGACGGCGCCGGTGACGATGGGCTGATAGAGAGATTCGAGGAAGTCAAACTGGTCGATTGCCGCGATGAACGTAACAACGAAGACCAGAGCGATCTGGATGATCGAGTATTCCATCTTGCTCCTCCTTTCAAAATGTATGTACGCACTTTGGATTTCACGTACAGAATGTCAGGTTTTCATTCCTGACAACGTGGATCATGAGGATTACGAGAAGAGCTTGCTCGTGTCCTCAACAGGCGTGCTCGGAACGCGCCTGATCTCCAACTCCACCCCCAATTCCTGCAGCTCTTTAAACGCAGCGACATCCTCGTCGTTAACTGCGACGGAGGTGGCGACTTGGCGCTTTCCTTCCGACATGTGCATGTTGCCGATGTTTACCTTCTTTATAGGCACACCGCCCTTGACGAGCGTAAGCACGTCTTCCGGTGTTTCGGCCACGATGAAGATCTTCTGGCGCGGGCTCGCCTTGCCAATGACGTCGATGGTCTTCTGCAGAGAGAAGAAACGCGTAGCGACGCCGGCGGGAGCGGCCATCTTCATGAGGTTCTGGCGCATGGTGTTGGTCGACACATCGTCGTTGGCGACGAGAATGAGGTTGGAGCCCAGGGTGGAGTTCCACTGGGTAGCGACCTGACCATGGACCAGTCGGTTATCGATGCGGGTAAGAAGAATGTTGGGTTCTGCCATGTTGATCAGCTTCCTTTCGTTATTTGCTGACGACAGTTACTTGATCTCCTGAATCGCGTAACGCGAAACATCTACGACGGCTCCGGATCGGACTTTGATCTGGACCTTCTCGCCTTCGATGCCTTTGACGGTTCCGTAGATACCGCCGGCGAAAAGAACCTCCTGACCCGGCTTGAGCTCGGTGTGCAGCTCCTTGAAGTACTTCTGCTTCTTCTTCATGTTGATTTGCGACCAGATGGTGTAAATCAAACCCATGATGACAAGCAGGCCTAAAAGGGCGACCGAGGAGCTCAGGACGTTGGCTCCGAAATCGGCCATTAGATGCCGTCCTCGTCGCCGAAGATATCCTCTTCCTCGGAGCCGGCAACGGATGCGACCGTCTGGGCGGTGATGCCCGTCTGGCCAACGGTCACAGCCTGCTCGCCAAGCTCGGCGAGCGTGGCATTGCCGCGGAGGAACAGAAGCTCAATAACCATGGGAAGGTTGGTGCCAGTCAGAACCTCGACGTTGTCAACATCCTGGGCAATCATCATCGACTGGTTGAACGGGGTACCACCGAGCAAGTCGGTAAAGACAAGCACGCCATCGCACTCCTCGCGCATGGCGGTAATAGCGGCGCGGAGATCCTCACCGTAGGATGCGGCCTGGTCGCCCTCAAAAGGAACGACGGTAAAAGCAGGCTGGTCGCCGGCAACCATAGCGATAGCGCTTGCAAGGCCGAGTGCGAACTGTCCATGACCGGTAAGAATAAAGCCAACCATTCAAATTTCCCTTCCGAAGGTGTGTACGATCTGAGTCCGATGATTTTCGGAAGCCAGCGGGCGCTCGCCCTTAAAGCTTCTTAGAAAGCGTTCTTTGAAGACCAGTGGTTTCTAAACTGGTAGTAACCACGTGATGTGTTGTTGCCACTATATCACCACAGAAGTGGTTGCTTTCGTTGATTCAAACAGTAAAACGTTTTTGCACCGCTCACGGTGAAAAATCGACCGTTTACCGCTCGTTAACACTTCTACCTGCGGTTTTGAAATCGTTTCGAAATGCTTTGGCAAAAGTTCGGGACTTTTCCTGTGCCTAAACAACGCAGGGCGGCTAAAAATAGCGTAAAGAAAAATTGCAGGTCATTGTGAAGATTTGTGAATTGGTCTTTTTGGCTTAATACCAGTTAGAACCCAGTTTTGAGATTATCGGTGAACGGTAGTTTTCGACCGTTCACCGGTTACTTGTAATCGTTTGCAGCTATTTTCCCATATGAATTAGGGGAACCCGATGGAGCGCTTGCGCGGGCGCGAGGCCTATCCTATTGATTTCGGCAACAAAAAGCCCGCTAGAACGTTGTCCGTTCTAGCGGGCTCAATCAGGTAGATCGGTTAGCGCGCAGTAGTGCAGGCAAACCTTACGCAAACAGGCCGTAGATGCTGATGTTGGCCTTGGCGTAGAGGCCGTTAGCATACTCGGTCCACTTGGAGCTGGCGCTCGAAGCCTGCGAGGAGTACTGCTGGTAGGCAGTGTAGTAGGCGGTCATGGCCTGCTTATAGGTAGCGCTATCGGCCGTAAAGGCATCGTCAGCGAAGGCCTTAGCGTAGGTGCTATCGGCGTCCTTCCAGGTACCCTTTTCGCTATCCCACTCGTCGCCGGCAAGGTTGATGATGTAGTCGGCGTAGTCCTTGCTCGCGGTCTCCTCGTTGCCGTCAGAAGGCTCGGTCGGGGCGGTCGGCATACTTGCGGAGCTATCGCCCACCTTCTTCTTGTAGAGCTTCTGCAGCGTCGCGGACTGGCGGACGATCTGCTTGGCCTGATCCTTGGACACGCCATACTGCGTGGCCATGGTCTTGTAGTCGGAGGTGCCGATGGAATCCTCGGCGTACTGCTTCATTTCCTTGGAAGAGACGGTAATGCCCTCGTCCTCGGCAGCGTCCAGCAGAATCTGGTTGCGCACGTAGGACAGGATAACGTCGGCAGACGGAGCGGTGTAGTTGCCGTCATCGTCCTTGACGGTGTCGAGGCTGTACTGGCTCTCGATGGCCTCACGCGCGGTGATGTCGCTCTTCTTGCCGTTGTAGCTATAGCTTGCCACGGTCGAATCGAGCTGGTCCTCGGTCAGGGTCGCCGAGCCGACGCCCTTGCCGCCAAAACCACCGTTGCCGATAAAGAAGCCGACCACAGCAGCGATCACGATAGCGACCACAAAGGCGGCAATCATCGTCTTCTTGTGCTTGCAAGCGTGGTCGTCCACGTCGGAGTCGTCGTCCTCATCCTGGGCCTCGGGCATCAGATTCTCGTCAGCGGCATCCGCGGCAATCTGAGCCTCCAGTCGGGCGTCCTCCTCCTCGGCGGACGTGCCGGCGGCAATATGTTCGGCAGACGTGCCGGCGACCAGGTCGATCTTTTCGTCCTCATCACCGTCGGGGCCTTCGCCGCGCTCGATGATCTGGATGCCGTCGATCTCGTCCTTCTCGTCCTTCTTTTGAATCAGACCCATATCAGTTACTCCTTGTTAGGAAACATAGTCCCCAATAGAATACGCCCGGCAGAGCGCCGGGCGTATTGATTCTTAGGTTATACGCAAACACTTAAGTACAATTTAGGCGTTTGCAGCGTGCATACCTTAGACCAGGTGCGCGATAACGGCATCGGCAAAAGCCTGCGTGCCCACAGCGCCCTCAACGGAGCCGGTCTGGGCACGACGCACGTCACCGGTAACCTGCTCGCCCTCGTCGAGCGTGGCAGATACGGCGGCACGAATGCGATTGGCAGCATCGTTCTCGCCCAGGTGATCGAGCATCATCGCAGCAGAGAGGATCTCGGCCGTGGGGTTGGCGATATCCTGACCGGCGATATCGGGCGCGGAGCCGTGCGTAGCCTCAAAGATGGCGCAGTCGGCACCGATGTTGGAGCCGGGGGCCATACCCAAGCCGCCCACCAGGCCGGCGCACAGGTCACTCACGATGTCGCCGTACAGGTTGGGCAGCACTAGGACATCGAAGTCGTTGGGGTTCTGGACCAGACCCATGCAGGTGGCGTCGACGATCTTGTCGTTGAACTCGATATCGGGATAGTTGGCGGCCACCTCGCGCGCCACGCGCAGGAACAGGCCGTCGGTCGCCTTCATGATGTTGGCCTTGTGCACGGCCGTCACCTTTTTGCGGCCGCAGCGGTGGGCATACTCAAAGGCATACTCCACAATGCGGCGGCTCTTGGCGATGGAGATCGGCTTGATCGAGATCGCGGAATCGGCGGCGAAGGTCTTTTGGCCCGAACGCTCAACGAGTTGCGAAAGCTCCTCGACCTCGGCAGCGCCCTCATCGAACTCGATGCCGGCGTAGAGGTCCTCGGTGTTCTCGCGCACGATAACCAGGTCGACATCGCGGAAACGCGAGCCGTCGCCCGGCTGCGACAGGCAGGGGCGCACGCAGGCGTACAGGTCGAAGTGCTTGCGCAGGGCCACGTTGACGCTGCGGAAACCCGTACCGACCGGCGTGGTGATGGGGCCCTTGATGGCAACCTTGGTCTCGGCGACCGCATCGAGCACGTGCTGGGGCAGTGGCGTGCCAAACTCGTCCATGACGCCGGCACCGGCCTCCTGGACGTTCCAGTTGATCTGGACACCGGTGGCCTCGACCACGCGGCGCATGGCCTGCGTAATCTCGGGACCGATACCGTCACCGGGGATCAGGACTACATCGTGCGCCATAATCTGTTACTCCTCGTCTTCGGCGTCGTCAGATTTTTTAACGCTAGCACGCTTCTTCTTTTTGGAGAGATCCAGGCCAAAACGTTTAACAAGCATTTCGCAAATCTCGCTCGAACGGGCCTTGAGATAGCTGCCCTTGCCGTTCTCGGCGTCGAACTTAAGGCGCAGCGCGAGCTTCTCGGCGACCTCGGCGTCGATCTCGCCCTGGCCAAACTCATACAGGCAACCGAGCATGTCGCGATACTCAAGGTCGCCGTGGTAGCACTGGATGGCCTCGTCCAGGATGGGCCAAGCTTCGCGCGAACGCTCGACGCTCGTGGCACCCCACACGCACAGCAGGCGGAAGGCGGCATAGCGCAGCGTGGAGGAAATCTCGTCGAACAGCGCGGTCTCGGCACCCTCAAAGGCATCGCCCAGCTGCTCGGGGCAGGTGGTGGCGAGCGCCGCCAGGGCATCGAGGGCCTCCCAGCGGGTCTGAGCCTCGGGGCGGTCGAGTGCCTCGATCAGCGCGGGCACGCAGGGCACGACGCGCTGTGGATCGCGCTCGGCGAGCAGGTGCAGCACGCGGGCGGCAAACTGGCGGATACGGCGCGTGGGGCAGCCGAGCTCCTTGACCAGACGGTCGACGGCGTTCTCGTTCTCCTCTGCCAGCTGAAGCTGTGCCAGCTCCTCGTCGGTGAGCTGTTCTTCCTTGTTTTCTGCCATAGTTACCTCTTCTTACTATTTCTTAGCGTGCTTGCCAGCACCCTTGCTGTCATCGGTGACCGAGATGAGCTGTCGGTCGGCTGCACCATTGTGACGCGCACGGCGACGCTCCTCGGCGTCGCCCGCGTCGGCGGCGGCGCGGTGAGCCTTGTTGACGTTAAAGACCTCGTCGTGCTTGCGCCACGGGCCGACGGACTCGCCAAAGCTCATCTTAAGGCCGGCGATAAAGCCGCCGAGCCAGCCGATCGGCGCAAACTGCACCAGCGGGAACAGCGAAAACACCCACGTCAGCAGGACGACTGCCGCCGCGCCTGCAAAATTGGCGATCCAGTAGTCGCGCTTGGTGATAACGCGCTTTTCGCAAGCCCACTGGCCGCACAAAAAGCCGATGTAGATCGCAAAGAGAAAGAGCACCAGCGCGAGCACCACGAACGTCCAGCTCATGGGCGCTACTCCCCGTGATGATGGCCGCAGCAACACTCGTGGCCGTCGTCATGACCGTGGCCGCCGCAGCACTCGTGGTCCTCGCCATGGTGGTGGCCGCAACCGCACTCGTGGTCGTCGCCATGCTCACCGCAACCGCAGCCTTCCTCGTGAGCACCGTGCTCCTCGGGACGATACTGCGACCAGTCCAGACCGGCGGCGATGGCGTCGGCCTCCTCCTTGTAGAGGACCGTGATGGCCTGGGTGCCCAGCTTGGCGCCACCGATGGCGTCGAGCATGTCGTAGAGCGTAAAGGCCACGTCGGCGCCGGGCAACGCAAGCTCGCGGTCGTCGGCATAGGCGAGCGCCAGACGCAGGTCCTTGATGAAGTGCTCGACCATAAAGCCGGGCTTGTAGTCGCCGTCGAGCGCCTTGGGCGCCAGGCTCTCCATGGCGCCGGACTTGCCGGTACCGCCCAGGATCATCTGGCGGGTCTTCTCCAGGTCAAGGCCGCTCAGCTCGGCAAATGCCATGGCGTCCGCCATGCCGACCATGCAGGCGCCCAGCGACACCTGGTTGGCGAGCTTGGCAGCCTGGCCCTTGCCGGCGCCGTCGAAGCAGCAGATGTTGGCCGCAAAGGTGGCAAGGATGTCGCGGACCGGGGCGATGTCGTTCTCGGTAGCGCCCACGATAGCCGTGAGCGTGCCGGCGATAGCACCCGACTCGCCGCCGGTGACGGGGCAGTCAAACGCCATGCGACCGGAGACCTGGGCGGCCTCGGCAATGTCACGGGCGAGCTCGGGCGAGCTCGTGGTGAGGTCGATCAAGACCGCGCCGGGCTTAGTGCACGCGAGCAGGCCGTCGCCCGCCAGGTAGAGCTCCTCGACCTCGGAGGGATAGCCCACCATGGTAAAGACGGCATCGGCGTTCGCCACGGCGTCGGCCGGCGTATCGGCCCAGACGGCACCGCGCTCGATAAGCGTAGCGGCCTTGGACTTGGTGCGGTTGTTGACCGTGACGGGATAGCCGGCGTCCAGGATGTGGCCGGCGATGGGGGCACCCATGATTCCGGTGCCGATAAATGCGACGGAGAGCTTGTTTGCCATGAAACCTTTCCTTTTGGGTTGGGTGTTGTTACCAGGTTAAAATACTCGGTGCCAGCGTTTCGGCCGTGACTTGAGGGCACTTGCAGCCGCAGCGCCTACCTACTCGCCTCGCACGCGGCGCGCGATGCGGTCGGAAAGCGAGGCTTTCTCGGCGCGATTCTTGCCCCAAAACGCGCAGGCCACCATGCCGGGGCCCACGTGCGAGCCAATGGTGGGACCCACGGAGCTGCGAATGATCGTGACGTCGGCGCAGCCCTCCTCCTTGCGGATGGCGGCTTCGAGCCAGTCACCGTCCTTTTCGGCATCGGCCGTCATGATGGCGATGGGCATGGTGCGGTCGGGCACGTAGTTCTCGCGGAACGACTTGAGGATGGACTTGAGCGCCTTCTTGCGGCCGCGGTTGACGCCGATCAGCGACAGCGAGCCGGCAAGGTCGTAGGAGAGCTCGGGCTTGACATCGAGCTTTGCCGTGAGCTGCGCCGCCGCGGGCGGAATGCGGCCGCCGGCAGCCAGTGCGTCGAAGCTCTCGAGCGTAAAGTAGCCGTGGACGTAGGTCTTTGCCTCGTTTGCCCAATCGACCAGCTGCTTGGCGGTCAGTCCCGCCGAACGCTGGCGCACGGCCTCGAGCGCCAAGAGCGCGCCGGTCGCGCAGGGCAGAGCGTTGTCGACCACGTACAGCTCAAAATCGGGATACTCGGCGCGCACGGCATCTGCCGCCTGGCACGCGGAGTTGTAGCTCGACGACAGCGCCGAGGTAAAGCACAGGTAGACCGTGGGCGTGCCCTCCTTGGCACACTCGGTAAAGAACTCGATATAGCGACCGAGTGACACGGCGGAGGTAGACACGCGAGCGCCAGCGCGCATGCGGTCGTAGAACTCCTTAGGGCTCATGCTCGACCAGATATCGTCCGTACGCTCCTCGCCATCGATAATGAAGGGGAAGCCCAAGATATCGACATCGAGGTTCGCGGCGACCTCGGGGCTAAAGTCGCAGCAGGTATCGACGACGATGCGGCAACGGTCCGAATGACCGGCGGATGCGGCCTTGTCCATCAAAGCGACTCCTTACGTAAAAAGGCGGCCACCCGCATGGGATGGCCGCCAACCGTTAACTCATGCAAGTTAACGTATTTTACTCGTCAAGTGTTTCGATGCGGGGCTTGATGATGCCATATCCACCATTCTTACGGTGATACACCACATTGATGAGGCCAGTCGTCGCGTTCTCGAACACGTAGAAGTCGTGGCCGAGCAGATCTGTCTGCACCAGCGCCTGCTCCTCAGTCATCGGGGTGACGTCGATAACCTTCTCGCGGACGAGCAGGTCGTCCTCTTCCTCGGGCAGCAGCAGGTCGGCCAGATCCTCGACGCGCTCGACCGGTGCGACATCCGCGGCGCTGGCACCGCCCTGGCGGTTGTCCACAACCTTGGTCTTGAACTTGCGCAGCTGGCGGGTGACCTTATCGGCGGAGAGGTCGATGGCGGCGTACATATCTGCACCGTGCTCGGCAACGCGAATCACCGAACCGCGGACACGAACCGTAACCTCGACGATTGCCGGGTTGGGGTTCGAGGGGTTCTTCTCATAGCGAAGTACAACGTCGACCGTCATGGGCTCGATATCGAAAACCTTGAGCGCCTCGCCGATCTTCTCATCCACATGCGCACGCAGAGCATCGGTTACCGTCGTTTTGCGTCCAGAAACCTTGATATCCATACGTGGCTCCAATCTGCCTCGGGGACTTACTGTACTGGCTATGTACCCATTGCCGTGCATTTAATCACGCGGATTCCTAAAGACCCGAATAACGATTGCTTGATACCGCATACCGAAGTCTCGCACTTTTCTGTGGCAAAGTGCGCTAT